>NZ_JAKSYK010000065.1:0-45554 GCF_022829425.1 Methylobacterium sp. J-072
CTTGGTCGTCCTCGGCCTGGTCGCTGCGATCACTCTCGCGGTCGGCTGGATGTCCGTGACCACGATCTCCGTCCCGATCCGCAGGATGGCGGGCGCGATGAGCAAGGTCGCGGATGGCGATACGGCGACCGACGTGCCGCATACGGGTGAGCGAAGCGAGATCGGCGCGATGGCGGCCGCGGTGCAGGTGTTCAAGGACAACCTGATCCACACCCGCCAGCTCGAAGTGGAGACCGCCCAGGCGCGCCTCGCCGCGGAGGAGCAACGCAAGGCGGGCATGCGCCAGATGGCCGATAGCTTCGAGGCCGCGGTGGGTGGTGTCATCGGGATGGTGTCCGCCTCCGCCACCGAACTGCAGGCCACGGCCGGTTCGATGTCGGCCATGGCGGGGCAGACCTCCGCACAGTCCGGCGCGGTAGCGGCTGCCGCCGAGGAAGCCGCCTCAAACGTCAACACCGTTGCAGCCGCTGCCGAGGAGCTGGGCTCATCCGTCCACGAGATCGGACGGCAGGTCGCCGGCTCGGCGGATCTCGCCCGGATGGCGGTGGCCGAGGCTGATCAGACCGGCGCCTTGGTGCAGGAGTTGAGCAGCGCAGTCGGTCGGATCGGCGACGTCGTCGGGCTGATTTCGTCGATTGCCGGCCAGACCAACTTGCTAGCTCTGAACGCCACCATCGAGGCGGCACGGGCCGGTGCGGCCGGCCGTGGCTTCGCCGTCGTTGCTTCGGAGGTGAAGGCGCTGGCGGAGCAGACTGCTAAAGCCACGCAGGAAATCTCCGGTCAGATCGCTCGGATCCAGGCATCCACCGGACAAGCGGTGACCGCGATCGGGGGCATCACCGGTCGCATCCAGGAGCTCAGCGGCGTCGCCACGAGCATCGCGGCAGCTGTGGAGGAACAAGGCGCGGCGACTCAGGAGATCGTCCGCAATGTGACCCAGGCCGCCATCGGCACGGGTGAGGTGACCAACAACATCTCGGGTGTGGCGGGCGCGGCCGAGGAGACAGGCGCGGCGGCTACCCAGGTGCTGGGTGCTGCCTCGGAGCTATCCCGTCAGTCCGAGCATCTGGCGGCCGAGGTCGACCGCTTCCTCGCCACCGTGCGTGCAGCCTGAGGCCGGTGGGCTGGCGTGTCGTGTCGCTAACACGCCATCCGGTCGGAGTACTGCTATTCCGACCCAGCGCAGCTTCGGCGCGACTCTAGCGCCGCTCGCTGGTTCTCCGGTTCAACGTACGCCGGACACCGCCGGTCACAGCAGACAGGAACGGCACACATCCGCCCGGCGTTCTTCGCCCGCCTCGCGACGCGGGCGGAGGATGATACGATGAAACTCAGGATCCCGGCTCTCTTGGCTCTGCTCGTCCTCAGT
This sequence comes from Methylobacterium sp. J-072, assembly GCF_022829425.1. NCBI lineage: Bacteria > Pseudomonadati > Pseudomonadota > Alphaproteobacteria > Hyphomicrobiales > Methylobacteriaceae > Methylobacterium > Methylobacterium sp. J-072. The sequence goes on from NZ_JAKSYK010000065.1 coordinate 1,370, forward strand.
CTTGCGGCCTGCGACGATAAGCAAGCCCAGAACAACACACCCACGAAGCCGACCACGGGGCAGCTCGAGCCGCAGACCGACCAATCGGCACCGGCGACGCAGAAACCCAAACCGTAGGTTCGCTCCCGGCCTTCACGGCCTTCAGCTGGGGCAAACCGGCCGCTGAGGATCCTGGGCGAAGCGCTGCGCAGGAACAGCCGCGCTGAGCTAGCGTTCCGGTAGAACCGGGCAGCAACCTCTAAAATCCGATCGCCCGGGCACAGGGAGATACGTGATGAAGGTCATGACGCTCGCCGTCACCGGCTTACTGGTGGCCGGCTCGGCGGCACTCGCCGCCGATAACAATTCTGCGCCGACGAGCCGGTCCGGGACCGCGAACAGCACTGGGGCAAACGATGCTGGGTCCGGCTCTACGCCGGGCGCGAACGGCAGCGGTCCGTCGACAGGAAACATGAGCCGGTCCGGGACTACGAACAGCACGGGCGCCAACGACGCAGGTTCGGGGTCGAAACCCGCTGCAGGAAGCCGCTGACACCGATCTCAACTCCGTCCTGAGCAGCGAGAGAGACGGACTTGCGCTGCTCAGGACACGTCATTCCGCCAAGTCTGCCGCCTGTCGCGCCCGGCCGATCGGCCCACCCACCCGATCGCCTTGGAGATCTCTGCCCGCCGCGCGCTGCAGGCCTCACGAGCGGTAATCGATCGCTAAAGCCCGCTTCGCCCGGCAGGCTTGCGCGGGCCCGTGTTCAGCCAGAGCTTCATCCAGAGGAGCACGTCGCCGCTCGTCCAGGAGGGCGTGTGACCGAGGCCTACGGGGAGTGGTGGACCTTCCTGGCGGGGTAGCATCGAACGCGGTGGCGCGGCCCACATCGCCGCTCACCGTTCCTAGCATGTTCCCTGGTACGGAACCGTGGCAGCTCGGCAATGGTCCGCATCATCACTGATTGACTGGTGTCCCACCCCTATGTAGAGTTACAACTATGAACGGCGAGCCACGCATGTCGGCGCAAACGCTCAAGGTGTTGCGCGCCCTACTCACGTCTTCTGCGAAGGAACTCTCCGGAGTTCAGATAGCAGATGCGACGAAGCTCGCTTCAGGCACCCTGTACCCAATCCTGATTAGATTGGAGGGTTGTGGTTGGCTCGAAAGCAAATGGGAGGCTGGAGAGCCACGTGAGCTAGGTCGGCCAAGGAGGCGTTTTTATTGGTTGTCCGCGGTAGGCGCGCGCAAAGCACAATCGGCGCTCAACGAGCTTCAGATCGGGGTCGGGGGTCTCAAGTGGGCGTAATCGCTTCCTCTGTCGTGGCAGTCGTTGTCTCACTCGTCATTTCTGTTGCCGGTCGCGTGTTAGCCGACGAGTTTAAGGCTTTCCGCCCAATGATCGTTGACCGTTTAGTTGCCCGCGCTGTCCGCAAGATGCCGGCTGAACTTCAGGAGCGTTATGCGGAGGAGTGGCGCAGTCACTTGGAAGAAATTCCAGGAGATATAGCCAAGGTATGGACCGCTTTCGGCTACAATCTTGTGGCCGGCCGTATTGCGTCTTCTTTTTTTTCCTGGGAGATAACGGCCAAACGAGCTTTAGACGTTGTGCTTGGCGGAACCGCCATCTTTCTCCTGTTCCCGCTGCTTCTAACCATCGCGGCGTCGATATGGATCGAAGATCGGCGCGCACCTATGTTTATGCATAGCAGAATTGGTAAGGATGGCCGTAGATTTTCATGTTTCAAATTTCGGACTATGCGCGTTGATGGTAACGCTATCCTCGCCGCGCATCTGGCTGCAAATCCAGTTGCCAGAGCCGAATGGATGGCAACCTACAGATTGAAAGATGATCCGCGAATAACTGCCATTGGAAAATTGCTGCGCAAGACAAGCCTTGATGAGCTTCCCCAGTTTATAAATGTTTGGCGTGGTGAAATGAGCATGGTTGGACCCCGCCCGATTGTGGAAGAAGAAATCCAGCGCTACGGAGTGAATTTTTCAACTTGCTTCTCGGTTAAGCCTGGGCTGTTTGGTCTGTGGCAGGTCAAGGGCACGTCCAACATGAGCTACGAAGAGCGGGTTGACCTTGATTTAGAATATGTCAGAAACTGGAGCATTCGCAGCGATATCAAGATACTGCTGCGAACCGTTCCCGACATTTTGTCTCAACGTGAATACCGTTGATAGTGAGTAGGCCGTAAATTATTGTTCCGGCCCAAAGATCTATCTGTTGATCGGCACTACTGCATCCGGACGACTTGATCGTTCTCGTCGACCGTGTAGCGCAGCATTGCCGCGCCTTCCGCAACGACCTTCGCGATGCTGAAGCCGTTCCGCGCGGCCATCTCTTGGATGACGCCGACGTGGTTGAGCCCACGGTTCTGCGCGACGACAGAGAGCACCGCCTGGTCGACATCCTCCCGCGTGAGCCCCGAGGGCGTGCCGCCGGCGGCGAGATCCCGGCGGAAGGCGTTGCCCTTGGCCTGCTCGACGATGCCGACCAGCATGGCGCCGTTGACGATGTCGGAGAGGCGGATGAAGCGAGCGCCGGCGTCGGTGGCGAGTTGGGCGACGACCTGCTCGGGGGCAAAGACGGCGTAGGCTACCTGCAGCGCGAGCTCGCCCGTCGACACGACCTCGGGCGCCTTCGGCACGTCCTGTAGCGCTCGCTGCAGGATCCCCGCCGCGGCCTTCAGGTTCGGCCGCTCGACCCGGATCTTCCGGTCGCAGCGCCCGTCCCGCAGGATCGCCGCGTCGATCGCCTCCGGACGGTTGGTCGCCAGGATCACGAGCGCACCCGAGTCCTCCAGCCCGTCCATCTCGGTCAGGAAGGTCGCGACGTTCGACTCCTCCCAGGGCAGAGCACGCCTGCCGCCGTTGCCGTCCCGGCTCGGCAGGATCGCGTCGGCCTCGTCGATGAACACGACCAGCGGGAAGCCGTGAAGCGCCTTGTACGCCCGGGCGTAGGCGAACACGGCCCGGATGATTTCCTCAGTGACACCGACGTAGGGGCTCTGGATCTCCGGGCCCTTGATCGACAGCAACGAGGCCTCGCCGTCCTTGCGGCCGTGCAGTTCGGCGAGCACGGACGCCGCCGCCTTGCCGAACATCGTCTTCCCACAGCCGGGCGGACCGTAGAGCAGCACGCCCTTCGTCGGCTTCTTGGCGTAGTGGGCGTAGAGCTCGCGGTACCGGATCGGATGCTCGATCGCCTCCACCAGGTGGGTGCGGGCGGTGTCGTTGCCGACCACGTCATCCCAGGCCCCGCCGAGGCGGGTGGTGAGCAGGTACTTCTGGACAGGCTCGCGGAGGCGCTTTTCTTCCGCTTCGAGCTTTCTCCGCGCGGGGTCGCCGCTGCTGCGCGAGGACGAACCGCCTCCGCCGCCGCCAGCAAAACCCCGGATGTCCACGCCGTCGAACGTCACCGTTAAGGGACCGCCGAGCAGCGCGCTTTGCATTTGTGCCTCCAGCACCCGCTCCATCTCGCGCCTGATGTAGTCGCCTCCGAAAGCGCCACCGCCGCCACCCATCTTCGCTCCGCCTCCGCGTCCGCCTTTCGGCATGCAGATTGGGCAGTTGCGATCCCCGCAGCCCTGCACGTGCTCCGGCTCGACCTGTTCGGCCGGCCGCATGATCTTCCCGCCACCGCGGCCGATGTTCTCGTAGGGGCTCTGGTTGCCCGGCGGCTTGCGATCCCAAGTCGACATCAAATCACTCCGCCGCCTGCTGCACCCGGCGGGTCGACCCGCCCAACTGGATCGCCTTCGAGATCTCCGAACGCCGCGCGCTGTAGGCTGCCGACACGAGCGGGTAGTCCGGCGGTAGGCCCCACTTCGCCCGGTAGGTCTCCGGGGTGATCCCGCGGATCGTCAGGTGCCGGCGCAGCGTCTTGTAGGGGCGGCCGTCCTCGAAGCTGATCAGCGCGTCCGGGCCGATCGAGGCGCGGATCTGGGCGGGGGTTGGCCGGTGGGCGGCGTTCGCGTGGCCCAGCCCGCACAGCGCCCCGTGGAGCGTCGTGAGCAGCGCCGGCAACTCGGAGGCTGCGACGTGATTGTGGGCGACGTAGGCGGCCGCGAGGTCGGCCGTGCGGGTGATCAGGCGTTCGTTGGTGCGGGACATTGGATATCTCCGTTGGGTTTGACAGATCCCGGCGGGCGCGCCGCCGGTCGGGGCGGGTCGCGGGTCAGTGCACCTCCTCTTCGTCCTCGGCCGGCATCGGCACGCGCAGGCCAATGCGGCGGGCGAGCTCGTCGCTGATGGGGAGGCGGCCCCACATGGCCTGGCCGCGTCCGGAGGCTTCGGCTTCCCGCCGAGCCCGTTCCCGGAAGCGTTCGTTGGCCCGGGCCATCGATGAGCGCTCCTCGGAGATCTCCTCCTCGGTTCGCTCGGTGATCGCCGCGGAGTCGCCCCGGATTTCGGCCTTCACGGTCTCCCAGTGGGCGACGGCGTTGGCGCGGTCGTTGTCGGTGGCGCCGGTGTCGTAGAGCTCGGCGCCGAGCACCGCCTCGATCTTGGCGAGCTCGGTCTCCAGCGGCAGGGTTTCGTACCGGCACTCGGCCACCACGTCGGCGTCGGACGGGCAGCCCTTGCCGTCCCACAGGCAGCGCCAGCCAGGCTGACGGAACCGTAGGCGGGCCCGCTCAATCGCCCACGGCGGCTCGCCGGCGAGCGCCTGGGCGTAGAACCCGACCTTGGTGGTCAGTTCTTGCGCGTCGGCGCCGTACCCGGCCTTGCTGGCGAACAGGCCGAGGAGCCGGCGGCGGTGCGGATTCGCGCTCATGGCCCGAGCATCCACATCGTGGCCAGCAGCGCGCCGGCGACGGCGAACCGGCCGGCGTGCAGGACCGCGAGCTGCGGGACGGGGACGCCGCTCCGGACGCGCCGGTGCAACGCCTCGGATTCGACGGCGGCGATCGCCATGAGGACGGTGGCCGCGATCATTCGGCGGCCTCGCTCATGGAGGCCGGGGCCGCGTACAGATTCGCGAAGTCGGGCCGGGCGAGCCGCTGGAAGGCCTCGCCGTAGGGCGGGTAGCTGCAGGCTCGCACCAGGTCGTAGAAGCCCTCCGGCTTCACGCTGTTGGCACCCACCGGCCAGTCGTGATCGGTGCGGGTCGAGCGCCCGGCTGCCCGGGTGCGCAGCTCGCCGCGCACGGCAAAGATCACGTGCTCGGTGGTGTTCCGGAAGTAGCGCCCGAAGCCGAGGTCCGGCTTCGTCCAGGTGTGCACCGTCTTGTGCTGGAAGCCCCACCCGGCGAGCAGGCCGAAGGCCAGCTGCAGGGTGTTGTTCGTCGCCCAGAGGTAGAGGTGGCAGTCCTCCTCGGCCCACGATTCGACCGGCACCGCGGCGATCTCGGCGATCGGCATGGTGGCGTAGTCGTGCCCGCAGGATTCGGAGATGTTGTCCTCCTGCCAGGGCGGATCGAGGACGAGGGTGCGGAAGCGGCCGACGACCGGGGCGAGGTCCAGGATCCGGATCTCGTCGCGCAGGCGCAGGAGCTTGGTGTGCGGGCCGTTGACCTTGCCGGTCCGATCCATCTCCTCCAGCAGCGCGCCGAAGCGATCCGGATCGGCCTCGGCGGCCTCGCACACGTCCCGGATCTTCTCCAGCTGGCGGCCGGAGATGCCCCAGTGGGCGGCGATCCGATCGAAAGTCCTGTCCGCCAAGGCTCGCGAAATTTTCGCGGGCCTTGCGCCGGGCTTGGCGGGTTTCAGCGGGCTGATCCGACCGCCCCGGGCCGCGGCGGCGAGCATGCGCTCGTGTGCCGCCGCCTGCTCCCGCGCCAGGAGGGACAGCCCCATCGCGTAGACCTCGCTCGGACGGAACAGCTTCTCGACGCGACGCATCAACGAGCCCTGGAGGGGTGGCGGATTACGAGTGGAGGCGGCGCGCGGCATGGCGCGCCCGGACGTCATGCGGGGAAAAGGCCCGACAGGAGGTCGGCGGCCGGGGTTGCCACGATGGCGGCGATCGCCGGGACGTTGGGCATGGCCGTAGGGGCGGCGTAGCCGGGCTCGGTGGGCAGGCGCAGCTCGGGCGGGACGCACGGCGTGCAGTACCAGACGTCGTTCGGGTACGGACGCCAGTCGACGCTCGCGGTCGTTCGGGCCGAGCTGATCGCAGCAGGGTTCAAGTCGCGCTCGCTGGGCTCGATCTCTCAACATGCCCAGGCGCTCGGCCTGACCAGCGTCCGGGCGGCGCCGCTGTGGACCGCGCCCGAGGATGCCATCCTGCGGGAAGCTTACGAGGCCGGCGAGCTGATCACTGCGATCCGCCTGAAGCTCGCGAGGGCCGGCTTCCGGCGCAACCGCGGCGCGATCCAGATGCGGGCGATCGCGCTGGGCGTGGCGGGGCAGCGCACTCAGGTCTGGACGCAGCCTGAGAAGGCGATCGTGCGCGCCGGCCTCGACGCCGAGCGCACCTTCGACGCCATTCGCCGCGAGTTGGAGGCCAAGGGGTTCGACCGTGGCCTGACCTCGATCGTCCGCCTCGCCCACAAGATGGGCGTGAACCGCGCCACCGATCCCTGGAGCGAGGCTGAATTCGCGCTCCTGCGCCAGCGCTACGCCGAGAAACGCCCAGTCCGGGAGATCGCCGCGGAGATGGGGCGCGGCATCCAGGGCATCGCCACTATGGCGAGCAAGCTCGGGCTCAAGCAACGCCAGCGTTGGACGGATGCAGAGCGCGCCGTGCTTCTGCGCGTGTTCGCGGCCGGGCAGACGCTGGACGTCGTCTGCGAGGAGATCAACCGCCCCCTCGCGGCGGTTTCGACCGAGGCGAGGCGGATGCGCCTGCAGTTCCCGCCGACGCCCCGGCGCCCGCAGATCCGGGATCTCGCGGCATGACCGACCGCCCGCCACCGACACCCTCGCCGCTGCGCTCCCCCGCGAGATGGTCCGCGTCACCAAGATCGCCGGACAGTACCGCCAGGTCGAGATGGGCTTCATCGCCGCCGCCCTGATGGAGGCAGCGGTCGAGCGCGGACAGAAGGCGATCGAGTCCGGCGACTTCGTCCAGATGATCCGGGCCTACCACGACCTGCAGGGGTACGAGCTGTGAGCAAGCGCCCGCCCAAGCTCCCGCCGCCGACCAGACAGGAACGCGAAGCCGCGGCAATCGCCGCCGAGGCTCTGGCCGCGGCCCTCGCTGATCCCGCCACTATGGGCGAGCGCAGCGTCGCTTTCCTCGACTTCAGCAATCCCCGGCGGGGCGAGCGCCACATCACCTGGGCGAGCCTCCCCGGCTTCCTCCAGGTCAACGATCGCTATTCCCACGCCTGCCTGCCGGGCTGGGAATACACGAGGGCCGAGATCGAAGCGGAGATGATCCCGGACCTGCGGGCGCTGGCCGAGCACGGTGTGCGGCCGGCCGTGGCGACTGCGGGCAAGCTCGCGACCCCTGATCTGTTTGGGGTGCTGGCATGAGCGCCTCCGGCAAGCACCACCGGTCCACTCCGACCGAGATCTTCTACTCGCTCTGGCTGACCTTCGATCAGGACGGCAACGTCCGCCTCAATCGCGAGTCGCCGCGCCTATCGCCCGACGAGCGCGCCATGCGCGTCGAGGTCCGGGTCCCGAAGGCGCTGTGGAACATCCCGCAGCTGTCCGCCGAGATCACCGTCCCGGATCCGGGCCAGCCCGACGCGATCGCCGCCCGCATCGAGCAGTTCGCCGAGCAGCTGAAGACGGCCGTCGGCTGCGACGTGGTGCTGACCGTGAAGCCAGTCGAGGAGCCCCGTTGATGGCCGAGAAGAAGCGCCCCTACGGCATCGCCAACCTGGACTACCAAGCCCAGCAGCGCATCGAGGCGATGAAGGGCCAGCTGATCATCGCGCTGGTCAACCGCCTCGGCGGATCCCTGGAGATGCCCGTCGAGGAGGTCGACGGTACGGGGTCGTTCGTCCTGCTCATGGGTGCGGACGACCAGGCGAAGACCTTCTCGTTCCGGGTCGAGCGGAAGGAGCGGTGAGCATGGCCGGCTCCAGCACCATCACGGGCGAGATGATCAAGGCGGCGACTGACACCGGCACGCAGATCGCGTCACTGAAGGACACGTCCCTCAGGGGCCATCGACCGTCCAGCGTCGAGCAAGACGCGAACCTTGCGCATCGCATGCAGAACGATGTCGGGGCGTGCCACGTCGTTCGAGTGCTCAGCGGCGAAACTGTCCAGCGCTTCCGTGATTTGGTCCTCGATTGCGTCCATTAGGGCGAGACCGTCCGATCCCTCAAGACGCAGATGAGCCCCGGCGAGCGTCAGGAAAGCTGCGCTGGCGAGAAGAAACGCCACGCCATTCGCCTCCTGCGCCGCGGCAGTGGTTGCCTCACCACAGCTTGCAACGTCGTCAGGGCGTTCCGTGATCATCAGTGTGCGCTCCTAAATTCAATCGAGCGCACGTATGCCTCAGTCTCCGGAAGATACGCAGGTGTGAATACTGCGCAATATTCGCGATTTCTTTCTGTCTATACAATACAGAGGTGTATGCTGGCCCTCAGTATGCATCTTAGGGTTGTCTTGGCGGATGTATCGATGCGGGATCCGATCGTAGCAACGGGAGGCGCCCGTGGCTGAGGTCAGCAAGCCCCCGTGCGAATCCGGCCGCACTATGCGGATCATGCTCAGCACAGCGATGCAGGACCAAGTGCGCAAGGCCCCGCGCACCGTGGTGGTGGACCGGGTGCCGTGGGAGCTATTCAACGCGCAGTCCGCACGCGCCAGGTGCCAGAGCAACCACGAACAGACGATCGAGCGGATCTCGGAGCGCGGCGGCTTCGATGCCACCGAGGCCGTCGGAGTCCTGAGCGGCCTCACCTGGTCAGAGCTCAGGCTCATCCGCGAGGATCACGCGCACCGCATCCTCTACCAGATGGTGCACCTGTTCCGCCGCGGTGTGCTCACCGGCCGGCGTTCAATGGATGGAGCAGCCCTTTGAAGGCGACCCCCGTCCCGATCGGGGTCGCTGAGGACGCCTGCGGCTTTTTGGTGAGCCTGCCGCGCCAGTTCTGGCTGGTGGTCGGGCTGCGCCGGACGTTCCCGCGCCTGCAGGCCGCGGCTGAGGCCTGGACATACTTGGTCCCGCCCGGGCGGGACGTCGCCGCCCGGATCGAGGGCTGGATCGCCGAGGTCGAGCTGCAGGTGCGGGCTGAGGCGCGTCGCCAATCCTGGACGGCGGCGGACGCCGAGTGGAACGGCGCCAGCGAGCCGGAGGCGCCGCGGCCCGTGTCGGCCGAGCCGGCGATCGTCGTCCTGCCCAAGAAGCGGACCGCAAAGCCGGTGCTGCAGCTGCTCGCCGAGCTCGCCGCCGGCGCCGTGATGGTGTCGACCGTCAGTCCGGACGGCATTCGAGGCTACCGTCTGGCGCCGTCCGGCCGGCGCGTGCGCACGGCGGCGGCCGAACGCGCGATCGCCCTGCGCCTGATCGCGCCGGGCAACGACGGCCTGTTCGGGCCGGAGTGGTCGCAGACCTGGCGTGCGCCGACGCCTGAAGAGATCGCCTTGGCCGAGCCGCGGCCGAGAAAAGCCAAGGCGAAAACCAAGGCCACAGCCAAGCGTCGAGCCCCCCCCCCGGAGGGCTCCGCATCACCCGTCACCCGTCCCCTGTAGCGCCTGAGGAGTTTCGCCGATGCCAGCCCCGTCCCTCGTCCACGCCGCCCGCAAAGCCCCCGATGCGCGCCACCAGGTCTTCCGCATGGCGAAGATCATGCGCACGATCATCCGGATCCGCAAGCAGGATCACAGCGAGCGCCAGGAGCAGGAGGCGATCTTGGAGCTGTACCTGCAAGCGCTCGGCATGGCGTAGTGATGGCCGCCGCCCCGCCCCCGATCGCCCTCGACGATCTCGACCGCGAGGAGCTGCTGCAGCTGCTCAAGGAACGGCTATCCTTCGGCTTGCGCCCCGCTGATCTGTGGGGCGCGCGGTGGGCCGTGCTTTCACGACGCGCGCTGGATGCACGCGAGCGGGAGCTGGAGGCCTTCACAGACTACGTCGCGGCCTGCGCGCCGATCGAGATATCGTCGCTCTCCTCGACCTTCGTCGATCAATTCGCCGTGCGCGAGGCGAAGCGCGTCGAACAACAGCGTCTCGATCGTGCCGCCAAGCGCATCGAGGCGGCCCGGGATCGTGCCTGGGCTGCCCTGCAAGCCAGCTACGGAAGGACCGCCGCATGACCGCAATCCGCCTCGTCCCAACCCGACGGCGCCGACTGGACGATCGACGCCCTCAACACGTCCGAGGGCGTCGAGCTCGCGATCGCCTTCACGCTCCAGGGCAAGCCCATCACCGCGCGCTTTGCCATGGATCGTCCGGAGGCCCGCAAGCTGGCTGCAGGCATCCTGAAGGCCGCCGGTGATGGCACGATGCGCACCTTTCCGAAGCCTACGGAGGCGATCGATGGCTGACCTGGTGTTCCCCCGCGAGCTGACCGCCGATCTGATCGAGGTCCTCGGCATGCCGAACTTCCGGACGGGGCCGATGGCGCACGCCTTCCGTGACGCCGGCCGGGCTGAGATCCGGTCCAAGTGCGAGGACGAACAGGCCTTCATCCTCCACTGGCTGGTGACGCTCGTCCTGGAGCACGGTGCGGACTGGCGCCGGCATGCCGGTGAGACGCTGACGGCCGTGATCGCTGAAGCGAAGGCTGCTCGTGCCGCGAAGGAAGCGGAGCGCGCCGAGCGTGATGCCGTGAAGGCTGGTCATGGCTGACGATCAGTATCCGCCGCTCGTCCGCGTGTTCATCACGCTCGATCCGCTGGCCCAGGGCGAGATCCTGGAGGCCTGGGGTCGGATAGAGGGCGATACCGTCACCTTCGGGCCGTTCGCCTATCGCGCCACGGGGGAGGGCTGTGGGTGGCACCGGCAGCGCTGGGCCGCGGAGAACTATGCGCGCCAGCTGCAGGCCGAGCGGTTGACGCTCTTGCGGGCTGAGGTCGCGCGCCTCGAAGGCCTGCGCTTCGGGAGGCCCGGCCGATGACCGCCCGCCCCGAGAGCGACGACTATGCGGCCGGTTATGCCGATGGTGTGCGCGATGCGGCCGCCTGGACGGCCGAGCGCGCCGCCCGCCTGCTGGCCTCGCCGGCGGACGAGCTGATCACGGAGATCCGCCAGCTCCACCGGGACGCTGGCACGCGCTGGGCGAAGTGGGCCGATCGACGAAACTGGCCGGACGTGCGGGCGCTGGTGGCCCGGGCACGCGCCAAGGCGGGGGAGGGCGCTTGAGATGGGACGGCCGCAACTCATCCCCGAGATCGGCGACGTGCCTGTGGCGAAGGTGGCGTCGCGCATGGGGTTCGCCGGCGTGCGCGAGTTCGAGTCGGCGCTGCCCGAGCTGCGCCGGCGTGGCTTTCCGTCAGCGGACCCGACGTCGGGCCACTACTGCATCGAGGCGATCGACCGCTGGCGCCGCCGTCGCCACCCCGATCTCTTCCCCGAATTGACAGCCTCCAGCGAAGCGCGGGACGCTTCGGTCGCAAGACAGCGACTCACGGAGAGACGATCAGGTGGGCACCGTGAAGATACCCTACCTCGTCGTCCGTGAGCGCCACGGTAAGCGGCTCGCCTACTGGTGTCCGACACCGAAGATGAAGGCTGCGGGCTTCTCACTGATGGCGCTCGGGCCGGACGGTCCTGACGCATGGCGCGACGCGAAACAGTGGAACGAACGTTGGCAGGCCCACCGCATCGGTGCAAAGGCGGCTGAGAAGCCCAAGTGGCCCCGCGGGTCGCTCGGCGAAGCCTACGAGCGGTACCGGGCGACAGAGGGCTGGAAGCGCAAGCAGGCCCGGACCCGTGAGGACTGGGAACGCGGCTGGCGCTACATCGCAGCGATCTTCGGTGACGTCGCTCCGCATACGATCGACTACGATCTAATCGACACCTGGTATGCCGACCTGATCGAGACGGCCGGCGTCCGCGAGGCGCACCGCGCGATGAAGATCTGGCGCGCGCTGTGGGTCGTGGCGGCTGCCATGAGTGGAGGTCGGCCGTTCTATTGCGCACGTGGCGCCGACCCCTCGCTCGGCGTACGGCGCGTCACCCCGAAGAGCCGCTCCGCAGTCTGGCAGGAGCACGAGCTCCGGCGGATCATCCACCGCGCCTGGCACGAGGGCTACCGCGGATTGGCCTGCCTGGTGTCGATCATGTGGGACACCGCCTTCTCTCCGGTTGACGCGCGATCGCTGACCGTCGGCCAACTGGTGCGCGCCGGACGGTTCGGCGCCTTCAAGGTCGGGCGGGCCAAGACGGGGCAGGCGGCGATCGGTACGCTCTCGCGGCGGTCGGCCGTGCTGATGCGGGCCTACCTCGATCAGCTCGGCTTGCGGCCGTTACCATCCACGCCGCTGTTCCGGACGCGCGAGGGTGCACCTTACCGCAAGAACTCGCTGGCCGAGGATTTCCGTGACCTGCGCCGGCTGGTTGATCCGAAGGAGACGCGGCAGATGCTCGACATCCGCCGTTCGGTCGCAATCGAGGCGAGGGCAGGGGGTGCGTCACGGGAGCACCTGGGAGCCAAGCTGGCCAACTCGATCGCCGCCAATGCCGAACTGGAGCGGACCTATCAGCCCGTAGATCTCGATGCGGTGCAGGCCGTCGACCGCGCGCGTTTAGTGGCGCGGAAGAGGGCGCGGCAGAACAGATCAAGTGCGAAAAGTTGAACGGCCCGAACGAACGCGAGTTGAACGGCGCTCGACGAAATTAGGCTAAGTATCTGATGGAAGTGGCGCGGGCGACGGGACTCGAACCCGCGACCTCCGGCGTGACAGGCCGGCACTCTAACCAACTGAGCTACGCCCGCACGGCGTGGTCGCCTCGAAGGGGCGTTTCGCCCGGCGACGGGGCGGGGTGTATGGTCCACGTCGGGGACTGTCAAGCGTGTCCGTGACGGTTTTGCGCCAAGGCCGGCTGGAGGGGCTGCGCGCTTGCGTCGTGTTGCAGGGCTGCCGCGTGCTCCCACATCCCTACACAAGACAGACCGTGCACGTTGTGCGACGCGGCAAGCCATTGTCACGGATCGGCGGCTCGACTAAGCCTCCGGCCGCGCGCATCCTGGCATAAGAACAATTCCACGGGCGAATCCGGTTCGGCGGCGCACCGCGGTTTCCCACGTCGATACGAGACGCTCTCGCGAGGCCCTGGCATGACCGGATTGTTGGCGGACTATCTTCCGCTCATCGTGTTCATCGGCGTTGCTCTGTTCATCGCCACCGCGCTGCTGGTCGTGCCCTTCCTGGTCGCCTTCAAGAGCCCGGATCCGGAGAAGCTCTCGGCCTACGAGTGCGGCTTCAATGCTTTCGACGATGCCCGCATGAAGTTCGACGTGCGGTTCTACCTCGTGGCGATCCTGTTCATCATCTTCGATCTCGAGGTCGCGTTCCTGTTCCCGTGGGCGATCACCTTCGGAGACCTTGGCTGGTTCGGCTTCTGGTCGATGATCGTCTTCCTGGGCGTGCTGACGGTCGGTTTCGTCTACGAGTGGCGCAAGGGCGCCCTCGAGTGGGATTGATTCGCAACAGCAGCCTGCCCGCACCGCATTCCGAGTCGCCGATGGCCCTGATCACCGACACGACCCACAGCCTGTCCCGCGCCCCCGCGGTCGCGCCCCAGCCCAAGGGGATCATCGATCCCAACACCGGCCGGCCGATCGGCGCCGACGATCCGACCTTCCTGTCGATCAGCGACGAGCTAGCCGACCGGGGCTTCCTGCTCACCACCACGGACGAGCTGATCAACTGGGCCCGCACCGGCTCGCTGATGTGGATGACCTTCGGGCTCGCCTGCTGCGCCGTCGAGATGATGCAGATGTCGATGCCGCGCTACGATTGCGAGCGCTTCGGCTTCGCGCCCCGCGGCTCGCCGCGCCAGTCCGACGTGATGATCGTCGCCGGCACCCTGACCAACAAGATGGCTCCGGCCCTGCGCAAGGTCTACGACCAGATGCCGGAGCCGCGCTACGTGATCTCGATGGGCTCCTGCGCCAACGGCGGCGGCTACTATCACTATTCCTACTCGGTGGTGCGCGGCTGCGACCGGGTGGTGCCGGTGGACATCTATGTGCCCGGCTGCCCGCCCACCGCCGAGGCGCTGCTCTACGGCGTGCTGCTTCTCCAGAAGAAGATCCGCCGCACCGGCACGATCGAGCGCTGAGGAGCGGCCATGACCAACGGCATCTCGATCCTGTCGCATACGCAGCCGGAGAGCGGCGCGGCTGCCCTGACGGCGCTGGCCGAGCGGGTTACCGGCGCGCTCGGCCCGGCGGTGGTGTCGCACGCTATCGCATTCGGCGAGCTGACCCTGGTGGTCCAGGCCTCCGACATCGTCTACGCGCTGACCTACCTGCGCGACGACCCGGCCTGCGCGTTCCGCAGCTTCATCGACATCTGCGGCGCGGATTATCCGCAGCGCGAGAAGCGCTTCGACGTGGTCTACCACCTGCTCTCGCTGCGCCACAACGCGCGCATCCGGGTGAAGGTGCAGACCGACGAGGTGACCCCGGTCCCCTCGGCGATCGAGGTTTTTCCGGCCGCCAACTGGTACGAGCGCGAGACCTACGACCTCTACGGCATCCTGTTCTCGGGGCATCCAGACCTGCGCCGCCTACTCACCGATTACGGGTTCGAGGGGCACCCCCTGCGCAAGGATTTTCCGCTGACCGGCTTTGTCGAGGTCCGGTACGACCAGGACGAGGCGCGGGTCGTCTACGAGCCCGTCCAGCTCACCCAAGAATTCCGCAACTTCGACTTCCTGTCTCCGTGGGAAGGCACCGACTACGTGCTGCCCGGAGACGAGAAGAAGACGTCGGCCTGAACCGCGGAGACTGTCCATGACAGAACACAACATCCGCAACTTCGCGATCAATTTCGGCCCGCAGCACCCGGCGGCGCACGGCGTGCTGCGCCTCGTGCTGGAGCTGGACGGCGAGGTGGTCGAGCGGGTCGATCCGCATATCGGGCTGCTGCACCGCGGCACCGAGAAGCTGATCGAGCACAAGACCTATCTGCAGGCGACGCCCTATTTCGACCGGCTCGACTACGTGTCGCCGATGAACCAGGAGCACGCCTTCTGCCTGGCGATCGAGAAGCTCGCGGGCATCGAAGTGCCCCGGCGCGCGCAGCTGATCCGCGTGCTGTTCTGCGAGATCGGCCGCCTGCTGTCGCACCTGCTCAACGTCACCACGCAGGCGATGGATGTCGGCGCCCTCACGCCACCGCTCTGGGGCTTCGAGGAGCGCGAGAAGCTGATGATCTTCTACGAGCGCGCTTCGGGCGCTCGGCTCCACGCCAACTACTTCCGGCCGGGCGGCGTCCACCAGGACCTCCCGCCCAAGCTGATCGACGACATCGAGGCGTTCTGCGACCCGTTCCTGCAGGTCGTCCAGGATCTCGACGACCTCGTCATGGCCAACCGCATCTTCAAGCAGCGCAACGTCGATATCGGCATCGTGTCGGTGGACGAGTGCATGGAGTGGGGTTTTTCCGGCGTCATGCTGCGCGGCTCGGGCATCCCGTGGGACCTGCGCAAGGCGCAGCCCTACGAGTGCTACGAGGAGATGGAGTTTGACGTTCCGGTGGGCCGGAACGGCGACACCTATGATCGGCAGGTGATCCGCATGGAGGAGATGCGGGAATCGGCCAAGATCATGAAGCAGTGCTGCGCCAAGCTGCGCGAGCCGGCCGGGCAGGGCCCGATCGCCGCCATCGACGGCAAGTTCGCGCCGCCGCCGCGCCGCGAGATGAAGCGCTCGATGGAAGCGCTCATCCACCACTTCAAGCTCTACACCGAGGGCTTCCACGTACCGGAGGGCGAAGTCTACGCCTCCGTGGAAGCGCCCAAGGGCGAGTTCGGCGTCTATCTCGTGTCCGACGGGACCAACAAGCCGTACCGCTGCAAGATCCGCGCGCCGGGCTTCGCGCATCTTCAGGCGATGGATTGGATGTGCCGGGGGCACCTTCTGGCCGACGTGTCGTGCGTGCTGGGCACCCTCGACATCGTGTTCGGCGAAGTGGATCGGTAAGGCGTTAGCAGGATGGCAAACCGCAGACTCGCGCCGGCCTCTGAGCAGCCTGAAAGCTTCGCGTTCTCGCCTGAGAACGCCGAGTGGGCTAAGACCCAGATCGCCAAGTACCCGGAGGGCCGCCAGGCCTCCGCGGTGATCTCGCTGCTCTGGAAGGCGCAGGAGCAGAACGGCGGCTGGCTGCCGCGGGCGGCCATCGAGGCAGTCGCGGCCGAGCTCGGCATGCCCAACATTCGCGTGCTGGAAGTGGCGACCTTCTACACGATGTTCGCCCTGGAGCCGGTGGGCCGCTTCTGGATCCAGGTCTGCGGCACGGTGCCGTGCGATTCCTGCGGCGCCCGGGGCCTGAAGGAAATGCTCGAGGCGCGCCTCGGTCCCTCTGGCCACGTCTCCACCGACGGCAATTTCTCCTGGCTCGAAGTCGAATGCCTGGGCGCCTGCTGCAACGCCCCGATGGTGCAGATCAACCAGGATTACTACGAGGATCTGACCCCGGAATCCTTCGGCACGCTGATGGACGATCTGGCGGCGGGACGGCCGGTCAAGGTCGGCTCACAGACCGGGCGCCAGGCCTCTGAGCCGCAGGGCGGCCCGGACACCCTCACCGACCCGACCCTGTTCGACGGGTCGCGGATCGGCGCTTGGCGCAAGCGCTTCGAGGACATCGCAAAGCCTGAGGATCAGGCCGCGAAGACGGACGAGGCCCGGTCGAGCGAGCAGCGCGCCGCCGCCGATCCGAAGCCCGCCAAGCCCGATGCCGGCCGGCAGACGGAACGGCCGTCGTCCGACGCCCCCGCCCAGCGCGCCGCCCGGGGTGAGGAGCCGGTCAAGCCGGAGGATCGGACCGCTGCGAACGTGCCCGGCACGAGCCCTGCCGCAGCCGCCGGCGAGGCGGCGGGGGCCGAGGCCGGAACGCAATCGAGCCTGACCCGGGATACGCCGCCGCCGCAGCCGGAGGCCTCCGGCGCCAGCGAGGGCGAGGTCGCGGCGGAAGCCGAGGAGGCCCGCGTCGCCGGAGCGCTCGCCGCCCTGCCGAAGGACGCGACCCCGGAGCAGAAGGCGAACGCGGTCGGCACCCGCCCGGCCGGCCTCGACGCTGCCCGCGCCGGCAAGCCGGACGATCTCACCCGGATCAAGGGCATAGGCCCGGGCAACAGCCAGCGCCTGAACGGGCTCGGCATCTACCATTTCGACCAGATCGCCGCCTGGACCCGCGACGAGATCACCTGGGTCGGGACGTACCTCGCGTTCCCGGGTCGCATCGACCGGGAGAACTGGGTCGGGCAGGCTCAGACACTGTCGGCTACCGGGACCTGACCGCGATGGCCGAGGTGACGAACGAACTGATCTACGAGGTGCTGAAAGCGGTGCAGACGCGCCTCGGGACTCTGGACGACGGTCTGCGCGAGGTGCGTGGCGAGCTGAAGGGCGTGCGCGGTAACCAGCAGGCCCAGCAGGTGCAGATGAACGCCGTGCAGACCGATATCGGCAACCTCTACGAAGCGTTCGGTGCCCTCGACTCGCGACTCGCCCGGATCGAGCGCCGCCTCGACATCATCGACACTCCGGTCCGCTAAGAGACAGCTCATGCTCGCAGATCAGGATCGCATCTTCACCAACCTCTACGGCCTGCATTCGCCGGGCCTGGAGGCTGCCAAGCAGCGCGGCGCGTGGGACGGGACCAAGTTCCTCCTGGAGCAGGGCCGCGACTGGATCATCGAGGAGATGAAGGCGTCGGGCCTGCGCGGCCGCGGCGGCGCGGGCTTCCCCACCGGCCTCAAGTGGTCGTTCATGCCCAAGAAGTCCGACGGGCGCCCGCACTACCTCGTGGTCAACGCCGACGAGTCGGAGCCGGGCACCTGCAAGGACCGGGAGATCATGCGGCACGATCCGCATCTCCTGATCGAGGGCTGCATGCTGGCCTGCTTCGCCATGGGCGCGCATGCCTGCTACATCTACATCCGCGGCGAGTACGTGGCCGAGAAGCACGCCCTCCAGCGGGCGGTGGACGAGGCCTACGAGGCTCGTCTCGTCGGCCAGTCGAACGTGCACGACTTTCCCTTCGACATCTACGTCCACCACGGCGCGGGCGCCTATATCTGCGGCGAAGAGACGGCGCTGATCGAGAGCCTCGAAGGCAAGAAGGGGATGCCGCGGCTCAAGCCGCCGTTCCCGGCCAATATGGGCCTCTACGGCTGCCCGACGACGGTCAACAACGTCGAGTCGATCGCGGTGGCCGGCACGATCCTGCGCCGGGGCGGCGCCTGGTTCGCCGGGCTCGGCGGCAAGAACAACACCGGCACCAAGCTGTTCTGCGTCTCGGGGCACGTCAACAAGCCGTGCAACGTCGAGGCGGAGCTCGGCATCACCTTCCGCGAGCTGGTCGACCGGCATTGCGGCGGCATGCGCGGCGGCTGGGACAATTTGCTGTGCTCGATCCCGGGCGGCTCCTCGGTGCCGCTGGTGCCGGCCGACCAGATCATCGACGCCAAGATGGATTTCGACACCCTGCGCGGCCTCGGCTCCGGCCTCGGCACGGCGGCGGTGATCGTGCTGGACAAATCCACCGACATCGTCGCGGCGATCGCCCGCATCTCGTACTTCTACAAGCACGAGTCGTGCGGCCAGTGCACGCCCTGCCGGGAGGGCACCGGCTGGATGTGGCGCGTGATGCTGCGCATGGCTGAGGGCCGGGCGCAGAAGCGCGAGATCGATATGCTGTTCGAGGTCACCAAGCAGATCGAGGGTCACACGATCTGCGCGCTCGGTGACGCGGCGGCTTGGCCGATCCAGGGCCTGATCAAGCACTTCCGCCCCGAGATCGAGAAGCGGATCGACCGCTACACGGCCAACCCGCATTCCGACCCGATCCCGATGGCCGCGGAGTGACGGGATGGCGGACCAGCCCGACAACCTGCTGCTCGTCTACCTGCGTCGGATCGACGAGAAGGTGGATCGGTTGGCGGACGATGTCCGCGAGCTGAAGACGCGCATGACCGCCGTGGAAGAGCACCTCGCAAAAGTCGATTTGTCGATCGCCGGCGTCAACCGGCGCATCGACAGGGTCGAGGCGCGCCTCGAACGGATCGAGCGACGCCTCGATCTCGCCGACGCATCGCATTGAGATTGCACCGATGACAAAAATCCTCGTCGACGGCACCGAGGTCGAGGTTCCGGCCGAATACACGCTGCTCCAGGCCTGCGAGGCCGCGGGGGCCGAAATTCCGCGCTTCTGCTTCCACGAGCGCCTGTCGATCGCCGGCAATTGCCGGATGTGCCTGGTCGAGTTGAAGGGCGCGCCCAAGCCGGTGGCGAGCTGCGCCTACGCAGTGAAGGATTGCCGCCCCGGCCCGAACGGCGAGCCGCCGGAGGTGCTGACCCGCTCAGGCCTGACCAAGAAGGCCCGAGAAGGGGTGATGGAGTTCCTCCTCATCAACCACCCACTCGATTGCCCGATCTGCGACCAGGGCGGCCATTGCGACCTGCAGGACCAGGCGATGGCCTACGGGGTCGATTCGACCCGCTACCAGGAGAACAAACGCGCGGTCGAGGAGAAGCATATCGGCCCGCTGGTGCGGACCGCGATGAACCGCTGCATCCACTGCACCCGCTGCGTGCGCTTCCTGGCGGAGGTAGCGGGCGTGCCCGACCTCGGCGCCATCGGCCGCGGCGAGGACATGGAGATCACCAGCTACCTCGAGCAGTCGATGGCCTCGGAGCTCCAGGGCAACGTCGCCGATCTCTGCCCGGTGGGCGCCCTGGTGCACCGGCCGCAGAGCTACAACGTCCGGCCCTGGGAGCTGAACAAGACCGAATCGGTCGACGTGATGGACGCTGTCGGCTCGTCGATCCGCATCGACACCCGCGGCCGCGAGGTGATGCAGATCGAGCCGCGGGTCAGCGAAGAGATCAACGAGGAATGGATCTCGGACAAGACCCGCTACCATGTCGATGGGCTGCGGATGCAGCGCCTCGACCGCCCGTACCTGCGCGAGAACGGCCGGCTTCGGCCCGCCTCCTGGGGCGAGGCGTTCCAGGCCATTGCCGCCAAGGTGAAGGCGACCGATCCCAAGCGCATCGGCGCCGTGGTCGGCGACCTCGCGGGCGTCGAGGAGATCTTTGCCCTGCGCGAGCTGATGCGCGCGCTGGGCACGCCCAACCTCGATTGCCGGCAGACCCAGACCGGGCTCGATCCGGCGCTGGGCCGCGCCTCCTACCTGTTCAACCCGACCATCCCGGGCATCGAGGCCGCGGACGCGATCCTCATCGTCGGCGCCAACCCGCGCACCGAGGCCTCGCTCCTCAACGTCCGGATCCGCAAGCGCTGGCGCATGGGCCCGCTCGCGGTCGGGGTGATCGGCGAGCCGGTCGACCTGACCTATCCGAGCCACTACATCGGCGCCGGCCCCGAATCACTGGCGGGCCTCGCCCGCGGCGAGCACAGCTTCCTCGAGACCCTTAAGGCCGCGAAGGCGCCGCTGGTCATCGTCGGCGCCAACGTCGAGCCCGGCATCCTGGCGGCGGCGGCAGCGCTCGCCAAGGAAATCGGTGCGATCGGCCCCGAGTGGAACGGCTTCGGCGTTCTGCACACAGCCGCGGCCCGGGTCGGCGCCCTCGATCTCGGCTTCGTGCCGGGGGAGGGCGGCCTCGGCTTCCCGGCCATGCTGGCAGCCGGCGGCGTCGACGTGCTGTTCAATCTCGGCGCCGACGAGCACGACGTAGCCCCCGGCGCCTTCGTGACCTACCAGGGCACCCATGGCGACCGCGGCGCCTCCCGGGCGGACGTAATCCTGCCGGGCGCGGCCTATACCGAGAAGTCGGCGACCTGGGTGAACACGGAAGGGCGGGTCCAGATGGGCAACCGCGCCGGCTTCCCGCCGGGGGATGCCCGCGAGGATTGGGCGATCCTGCGCGCCCTGTCGGACGTGCTCGGCCAGCGCCTGCCGTTCGACTCGCTCACGGCGCTGCGTCGGGCGCTCTACGCCGCCCACCCGCATTTCGCGGCGGTCGGCATCGTGGAGACCGGCGATGTCGCGGCGGCCGTGGATCGGCTGGCGGGCCTCGGCGGCGCCACCAATGGCCCCGCCTTCGCCTCCCCGGTGACCGACTTCTACCTCACCAACCCCATCGCCCGCGCCTCGCGGGTGCTCGCCGAGTGCTCGCGCCTGGCCCGCGAGCGTGCCGCCGAAGCGCGGCCGCTCGCGGCGGCAGAGTAGGGATCTCACGATGACCTCGCTCGAAATCCTCGGGACCGTGCTCCTGATCGTGCTGAAGAGCTTCGTGCTGCTCTCGGCGCTGCTCGTCTTCATCGCCTACGCGCTGCTGGCCGACCGGAAGATCTGGGCAGCGGTGCAGCTCCGGCGCGGCCCGAACGTGGTCGGGCCGTTCGGCCTGCTCCAATCGTTTGCCGACCTTCTGAAGTTCGTGCTGAAGGAGCCGGTGATCCCGGCCGGCGCCAACAAGGCGATCTACCTGCTGGCGCCGCTGGTCTTCGCGATGCTGGCTTTGTCGAGCTGGGCGGTGATCCCGCTGGCCGATGGCTGGGCGATCGCCGACATCAATGTCGGCATCACCTACATCTTCGCGATCTCCAGCTTGGGCGTCTACGGCGTCATCATGGGTGGCTGGGCGTCAAACTCGAAATACGCCTTCCTGGGTGCGCTCCGCTCGGCGGCGCAGATGATCTCCTACGAGGTCTCGCTCGGCTTCGTGATCATCTGCGTGCTGCTCTGCGCCGGCTCGCTGAACCTCTCGCGCATCGTGATGGCACAGGACACCAGCCTCGGCCTGTTCGGCTGGTACTGGCTGTGGCTGTTCCCGATGTTCGTGGTGTTCTTCATCTCGGCTCTGGCCGAGACCAACCGCCCCCCCTTCGACCTGCCGGAGGCCGAGTCGGAGCTGGTGGCCGGCTACATGGTGGAATACTCCTCGACGCCCTATCTGCTGTTCATGCTCGGCGAGTACGTCGCCATCATGAGCATGTGCGCGCTCGGCACCGTGCTGTTCCTGGGCGGCTGGCTGTCGCCGATCCCGTTCGCGCCGTTCACCTGGGTGCCGGGCGTGATCTGGTTCATCCTGAAGGCCAGCTTCCTGTTCTTCCTGTTCGCGATGGTGAAATCCATCGTGCCGCGCTACCGCTACGATCAGCTCATGCGCCTCGGCTGGAAGGTTTTTCTGCCCATTTCGCTCGTCTCGGTGGTGGTCGTGGCCTTCGTGTTGAAGCTCACCGGCCTGGCCCCGGGCGCGTGATCCAACGAAATCCGGAGATCACGGCATGAAGCTGGATCAGGTTGCCAAGAGCCTTCTCTTGAAAGAGTTCGTGTCGGGGATGATCCTCGGCATGCGCTACTTCTTCAAGCCGAAGGCGACGATCAACTATCCCTTCGAGATGGGCCATCGCGGCCCGCGCTTCCGGGGGGAGCATGCCCTGCGCCGCTATCCCAACGGCGAGGAGCGGTGCATCGCCTGCAAGCTCTGCGAGGCGATCTGCCCGGCCCAGGCGATCACCATCGAGGCGGGCCCGCGCCGCAACGACGGCACCCGCCGCACCACCCGTTACGACATCGACATGGTGAAGTGCATCTATTGCGGCATGTGCCAGGAGGCCTGCCCGGTGGACGCCATCGTCGAGGGGCCGAACTTCGAATTTTCGGTCGAGACCCGCGAGGAGCTGCTCTACGACAAGCAGAAGCTTCTCCTGAACGGCGACCGCTGGGAGCGCGAGATCGCGCGCAACATCGCGATGGATGCGCCGTATCGCTAGGGCATCGTTCCGAAAGGTGGTTGCCGGCTTTCGGAAAAAGACGATGCAAAGCAAGGGGATAGCACATCATCCCGGTTCCGTTGCCCGGGGTGATGCGCTAGAGGGATGACGGGGGCGCTGTTGTGCCCCCGCCGACCGGGTTCTATAGACGGGCCGCCCGCTGCGGCCCGTTTCCACGCAAGGCAGAAGGGGCCGCTCCGGCGGCCGATCCCGACGAGCGCATGACCGCAGCAGCCGCCTTCTTCTACCTGTTCGCGAGCGTCACGGTCGCGTCGGGCTTCATGGTGATCGCCTCGCGCAATCCCGTCGCCTCGGTGCTGTTCCTGATTCTCGCCTTCGTGAACGCCGCCGGGCTGTTCGTCCTGATGGGCGCCGAGTTCCTGGCGATGATCCTGGTCGTCGTCTATGTCGGCGCGGTCGCGGTGTTGTTCCTGTTCGTCGTGATGATGCTCGACGTGGACTTCGCCGAGCTGCGCCAGGGCTTCCAGCAATACCTGCCGGTCGGCGGGTTGATCGGGGCGATCTTCCTGGTGGAGCTGCTGCTCGTGGTCGGCTCCTGGACCATCGATCCGAACCTGGTTCAGGCGCCGCTCAGCAACGTCGCGGCGGCGGAGAACCTCACCAACGCCCAGGCGCTCGGCCGGGTGCTCTATACGGATTACGTCTACTTCTTCCAGCTTGCCGGCCTGATCCTGCTGGTCGCGATGATCGGAGCCATCGTGCTGACCCTGCGCGACCGCCCGGGCGTCAAGCGCCAGAACATCTCGGTCCAGAACGCCCGCACACAGAGCATGGCGGTGGAGACCCGGAAGGTGCCCTCCCGCCAGGGTGTCGAGGTCTGATGCCCGCCGAAGGACTCGAACGATGATCGGCCTGAGCCACTACCTCACCGTCGCGGCGATCCTGTTCACGCTCGGCGTGCTCGGGATCTTCATCAACCGCAAGAACGTCATCGTCATCCTGATGTCGATCGAGCTGATCCTGCTCGCGGTCAACATCAACCTGGTCGCCTTCTCGACGCAGCTGAACGACATCACCGGACAGGTTTTCGCCCTGTTCGTGCTGACCGTCGCGGCCGCCGAATCGGCGATCGGCCTCGCCATCCTCGTGGTCTTCTTCCGCAACCGCGGCACCATCGCGGTCGAGGACGTGAGCATGATGAAGGGCTAGGGCGCCCTTCTTCACGCGACCCGAGTTCGCGGCCCCGCGTTCATGGGCCCCGAGTGACAATCCGGACGCCGCCCAGCGGTCGGCCCGGAGGACGGACTGCAAGAGAGCGATGTATCACGCGATCGTCTTCTTCCCGCTGATCGGCTTCCTGACCGCCGGCCTGTTCGGCCGGTACATCGGGGCCCGGGCCTGCGAGTACATCACCACCGCGTTCCTGGCCTTCACGGCCCTGATCGCCTGGGGCGTGTTCCTCGAGGGCGGCCACGCCGAACGGGTGCAGGTCGCATCCTGGTTCTCGGCCGGTGACCTCCAGGTCGACTGGGCCTTCAAGGTCGACGCGCTGACCCGGGTGATGCTCGTGGTCGTCACCACGGTCTCGACCCTCGTCCACCTCTACTCCGTCGGCTACATGCACGAGGATCCGCACCGGCCGCGGTTCTTCGCCTACCTGTCGCTGTTCACCTTCGCCATGCTGATGCTGGTGACCGCCGACAACCTCGTGCAGATGTTCTTCGGCTGGGAGGGCGTCGGCCTCGCCTCCTACCTGCTGATCGGCTTCTGGTACGAGAAGCCCTCAGCCAACGCCGCCGCCATGAAGGCGTTCATCGTCAACCGGGTCGGCGATTTCGGCTTCTCGCTCGGCATCTTCCTGGTCTTCGTGCTGACCGGCTCGGTGGCGTTCGACGCGATCTTCTCGAAGGTCGACACGATCAAGACCCTGAGCTTCCACTTCCTCGGCTATGACTGGAACGCCCTGACGCTGGCCTGCCTGCTGCTGTTCATGGGCGCCATGGGCAAGTCGGCGCAGTTCCTGCTGCACACCTGGCTGCCGGACGCCATGGAGGGCCCGACCCCCGTCTCAGCACTGATCCACGCCGCCACCATGGTCACCGCCGGCGTGTTCATGGTCGCCCGGCTGTCGCCGTTGTTCGAGGAGGCGCCGAACGCGCTGATCGTCGTGACGGTGATCGGCGGCATCACGGCCTTCTTCGCGGCCACGATCGGGCTGGTGCAGAACGACATCAAGCGGGTGATCGCCTACTCGACCTGCTCGCAGCTCGGCTACATGTTCGTAGCGCTCGGCGTCGGCGCCTACTCGGCCGGCGTGTTCCACCTGTTCACCCACGCCTTCTTCAAGGCGCTGCTGTTCCTCGGCGCCGGCTCGGTCATCCACGCGATGCACCACGAGCAGGACATGCGGAACATGGGCGGCCTGCGCTCCCACATCCCGTTCACCTGCGCCATGATGGCGATCGGCTCGCTCGCGCTGATCGGCTTCCCGTACACGGCCGGCTACTATTCCAAGGACGCGATCATCGAGGCCGCCTACGCCTCGACCCGGCCCGGGCACACCCTGGCCTTCCTGTGCACCGTGGTGGCGGCGTTTTTCACCTCGTTCTACTCCTGGCGCCTGTTCTTCATGACCTTCGAGGGTCCGGCCCGCTGGGGCATCCATGCGGCCCATGATGACCACGCCGCCCCGGCAGTCGCGCATGCGGGCACCGCCCATGCCGCCCTGGCCCACGAGGCCGACGGCGCTCCGGGCCACACCGAGGGCGTGGCCCACGACGATCACGGCCACGACGTCGAGCCGGCCCACAAGAGCGACCTCGTCGCGGACGACCATCACGGGCACGGCGACCACACGCCCCACGAGAGCCCGCTGGTTATGACCATCCCGCTGGCGGTGCTGGCCTTCGGCGCGCTGTTTGCCGGGATCATCTTCCACGACCGTTTCATCGGGTCCGGCATGGACGCGTTCTGGGGCCATGCCCTGGCGCACGGCCCCGAGAATCACATCATGCACGAGATCCACGAGGTCCCGGCCCTGGTGTCCTATTCGCCGCTGATCATGCTGATCCTTGGCTTCGTCCTGGCGTTCTGGATGTATATCCGCCGCCCGGAACTGCCCGGTGCGCTCGCCGCGCAGCAGCCGTCGCTGTACCGGTTCCTGCTCAACAAGTGGTACTTCGACGAGCTCTACGATCGGATCTTCGTGCGTCCGGCCAAGGATTTCGGCCTGTTCCTCTGGAAGCAGGGCGACGGCAAGATCATCGACGGGCTCGGCCCCAACGGCATCGCGGCGCGCGTCGTCGACGTGACACGCGGGGTGGTCCGCCTGCAGACGGGCTACGTCTACCACTACGCCTTCGTCATGCTCATCGGCGTCGCTGGCCTGATCAGCTGGTACCTGATGGCCGGCCTGCCCAAGGGTGTTCACTGACATGCTCGGCCTCGGCATCCTCTCCGGCCTGCTGATCGTCCCGCTCTGCGGCGCGGCCTTCATCCTCACCCTGAAGGGCGACGAGGAGTCGGTGGCGCGCAACAGCCGCTGGGCCGCGCTCGCCACCACCGTCGTCACCTTCGTGCTCTCGCTGGTGGCCTGGGGCCGCTACGACGCCGCGTCGTCGAGCTTCCAGCTGGTCGAGAGCCATCCGTGGCTGGCCGAGACGATCCGGTTCAAGCTCGGCGTCGACGGCTTCTCGATGCCGCTGATCCTGCTCACCACCTTCCTGATGCCGTTCTGCATCGGCGCGTCGTGGACCTCGATCCACGTCCGGGTGAAGGAGTATTTCGTCGCCTTCCTCGTCCTCGAGACGACGATGATCGGCGTGTTCGCCTCCCTCGACCTGCTGCTGTTCTACCTGTTCTTCGAGGCCGGCCTGATCCCGATGTTCCTGATCATCGGCATCTGGGGCGGCGCGCGCCGGGTTTATGCGAGCTTCAAGTTCTTCCTCTACACCCTGCTCGGTTCGGTGCTGATGCTGCTCGCCGTGATGGCGATGTACTGGCAGGCCGGCACCACCGACATCCCGACCCTGCTGCAATACCGCTTCCCGGTGCAGATGCAGACCTGGCTGTGGCTGGCCTTCTTCGCCTCCTTCGCGGTGAAGATGCCGATGTGGCCGGTCCATACCTGGCTGCCCGACGCCCACGTCGAGGCGCCCACCGCCGGCTCGGTGATCCTGGCGGGCATCCTGCTGAAGATGGGCGGCTACGGCTTCATCCGGATCTCCCTGCCGATGCTGCCGGTGGCGAGCCAGGATTTCGCCCCCCTGGTCTTCGCCCTCTCGGTGATCGCGATCATCTTCACCTCGCTCACCGCGCTGATGCAGACCGACATCAAGAAGCTGATCGCCTACTCGTCGGTGGCCCATATGGGATTCGTGACGCTCGGCCTGTTCACCCTGAACGAGCAGGGCATCCAGGGCGCCCTGTTCCTGATGATCTCGCACGGCATCGTGGCATCGGCCCTCTTCCTGTGCGTCGGCGTGGTCTACGACCGGATGCACACCCGCGAGATCGCCGCCTATGGCGGCCTCGTGAAGCGGATGCCGCTCTATGCGGTGGCCATGATGGTGTTCACCATGGCCAATGTCGGACTGCCCGGCACCTCCGGCTTCGTCGGCGAGTTCCTGTCGATGCTCGGCGCCTTCAAGGCGAACCCGAACGTCGCGTTCTTCTCGACCTTCGGCATCATCCTGTCGGCGGGCTATGCCCTGTGGCTCTACGCACGGGTGATTTACGGGAAGCTCGAGAAGCCCAACCTCCAGGGCATCCTGGACCTCGACATCCGGGAGAAGCTGATCCTGGGGCCGCTGGTCGTGCTGACGATCTATTACGGCGTGCATCCGGCCCCGGTGCTCGATGTCTTCGCGCCCTCCACCGAGGCGCTGATGACCGGCATGAAGGCCGCGCTGGCCAACACCCAGACCGCAGCCGCCGCGCTGCCGCTCCCACGCTGAGACGGAACAGATGCCCACCGTCCACTCCGTCCTGCCCTCGCTGGCGCCGCTCCTGCCCGAGCTGATCCTCGGCGTCGGGGTGCTGCTGATGATCCTGTACGGCGCCTGGCGCGGCGACCGTTCCGCCGAGAGCGTCAGCATCGGCGCCCTGGTCCTGCTGCTGTTCGCCCTGTTCGTCGTGCTGTCACAACCGACCGCCGGCCGGGTGACCACCCTGTCGGGGGCCTTCGTCTCGGACGCGTTCGCCAAGGTGATGAAGTCGCTGGTGCTGCTCGGCTCGGCGGCGACGATCCTGCTGGCGCACGACTTCTTCAAGCGCGAGCAGATCGACCGGTTCGAGTTCCCGGTGCTGATCGTCCTCTGCACCATCGGCATGATGGTGATGGTCTCGGCCAACGACCTGATCGCGCTCTATCTCGGCCTGGAGCTGCAATCGCTGGCCGCCTACGTGATCGCGGCCTTCCACCGGGACAATGCCAAGTCGACCGAGGCCGGCCTCAAGTACTTCGTGCTCGGCGCGCTCTCCTCCGGAATGCTGCTCTACGGGGCCTCCCTGGTCTACGGCTTCACCGGCACGGTCTCGTTCCCCGGCATCGTCTCGGCACTCAACGAGAATGCCGGGCTGGGCATCGTGCTGGGCATCGTGTTCCTGGCCGCGGGCGTCTGCTTCAAGATGGCGGCGGTGCCGTTCCACATGTGGACGCCCGACGTCTACGAGGGATCGCCGACCCCGGTGACCGCCTTCTTCGCCACGGCGCCCAAGATGGCTGCCGTCGCCATGACGGTGCGGGTTTTCATCGGCGCGATGCCGGACGTGACGGCGATCTGGCAGCAGATCTTCATCTTCGTCGCCGTGGTCTCGATGGCGCTGGGCTCGTTCGCGGCCATCGGCCAGCGCTCGATCAAGCGCCTGATGGCCTACTCGTCGATCGCCAATATCGGCTACGCGCTGATCGGCCTCGCCTGCGGCTCCGAGGAGGGGATCAGCGGGCTGGTCACCTACATGATCATCTACCTGGCGATGACGCTCGGCACCTTCGCGATCATCCTGTCGCTCCGGCGCCGGGACGTGATGTTCGAGTCGATCGAGGATCTGTCGGGGCTGTCGCGCACCCATCCCTGGGTGGCCTTCTGCCTCGCCGCGATGATGTTCTCGCTGGCCGGCATCCCGCCGCTCGCCGGGTTCTTCGCCAAGTTCTACGTCTTCGCCGCTGCCATCAAGGCGGGCCTCGTGACCCTGGCGGTGATCGGCGTGGTGACCAGCGTGGTCGGCGCCTACTACTACCTGCGCCTGGTCAAGATCATGTATTTCGACGAGCCGAAGGAGCCCTACGAGGCGATGGCCCCGGGCCTGCGCGTGGTGCTCGCCCTGTCGAGCGTCGTCGTGGTGCTGTTCTTCCTGCTCCCCGGTCCGCTGGTCGGCGTCGCCGGCCGGGCGGCCCGGTCGCTGTTCTAGGTCCGGCGGCCTTCCGGCGCTCCCGATGAGAATGCGGCCCGATCAGAAAAGAACGCCTTGAGCTACCGTCTCGGGTCCGAGGCGCGCGCCCAGGGCCATCGCCTGCACGTTCACGACACATTGGGCTCGACCAACACCGAGGCCATGGCCCAGGCGCGGGCCGGCGAGACCGGCCCGCTCTGGGTGGTCACGCACCGGCAGGAGGCGGGTCGCGGTCGCCGGGGGAACACCTGGGCGTCGCTGCCGGGCAATCTGGCCGCGAGCGTCCTCTGGCCGGCGGCCGGCGTGGCACCGGATCACCTCGCCGAGCTCGGCTTCGTCGCCGGGCTCGCCCTGATCGAGGCGCTGGAGGCGGCCTGCGGCACCCTGCCGGATACCCGAACCGGGGGTTGCGCACGATCTCTGAAGTTGAAATGGCCGAATGACGTGCTGCTGGGCGACGGCAAGCTGGCTGGTCTGCTCCTGGAGGCCGAGACCCTGCCGGGCGGGCGCAGGGCCGCGGTGATCGGCTTCGGCGTCAACGTCGCGGCGGCCCCCGACGGCCTCGGCGCGACGAGCTTGGCCGCGACGGGTTACGCCGGCGGCGCCGAAGCGCTACTGGAACATCTCTCGGACCGGATGGCCGTGCGGGCACGCGCCTGGGACCGGGGACGGAATTTCGCTGACCTGCGCGAGGATTGGCTCGCGCGGGCCGCGGGTCTTGGGTCGGAGATCGCGGTGCGCAGCGGCGAACACATCCTGCGGGGCGTGTTCGAGACCATCGACGAGGGGGGGCGGCTCGTGATCCTCGCCCCCGACGGAAAACGGCATACCGTGACGGCGGGCGAGGTGCATTTCGGAACGGCCGCGACGGCGGCATGATGTTGGACGACGACAGATGGTGATGGGACAGGAGGAGCTGGTCTTCCTGCCGCTCGGCGGCGTGGGCGAGATCGGGATGAATGCGGCCCTCTACGGGTTCGGTCCGGAGAAGGGCCGGAAGTGGATCATGGTCGATTGCGGCATGGGCTTCGCCGGTGAGGAGCAGATGCCGGGGATCGACCTGATGTTCCCCGACCTCTCCTTCATCGAGGAGCGGCGGAAGGACCTGCTGGGGATCTTCATCACCCACGCGCACGAGGACCATATCGGGGCGATCTCGGAGCTGTGGCCGCGCCTCAAGGTGCCGGTCTACGCGACCCGCTTCGCCAAGAACCTGCTGGAGACCCGGCGGCTCTCCGAGCCCGGCGCCCCGAAGGTCGACCTGCGCGAGGTCAAGCCCGGCCGGCGCGTGACCGTCGGCCCGTTCGAACTCGAATACGTGCCGGTCTCGCACTCGATCCCCGAGTCGAACGCCATCGCGATCCGCACCGCCGCGGGCCTCGTGGTCCATACCGGCGACTGGAAGATCGACCCGACCCCAGTGGCTGGCGAGGTCACCTCGCCCGAGGCGTTCACGGCGCTCGGCGACGAGGGCATCCTGGCGCTGGTCTGCGACTCGACCAACGTGGTGCGCGAGGGCTTCTCGCCGAGCGAGAAGGAAGTCGCCGCCACCCTCAAGACGCTGATCGCGGATTCGCCCCACCGGGTCGCTGTTACCACCTTCGCGTCGAACGTCGCCCGCATCCGCGCCGTGGCCGAGGCGGCCGTGGCCTGTGGGCGTGAGGTCGTTGCGGTCGGCCGGGCCATGGACCGGGTGATCGATGTGGCGCGCGAATGCGGCTACCTCGACGGCCTGCCCGAGTTCCGCCGCTCGGATTCCTGGAAGAACCTGCCCCGCGAGCGTGTCGTGGCCCTGCTCACCGGTTCGCAGGGCGAGCCGCGGGCGGCGCTCGCCCGGGTCTCGCGCAAGGACCATCCGGATATCAGCCTGGCCGCCGGCGACCGGGTGATTTTTTCCTCGCGGGCAATTCCCGGTAACGAGCGCGATGTCGGGTCGATCATCAACGATCTGGTCGAGCAGGGCGTCGAGGTGATCACCGACCGGACCGAGCTGGTCCACGTCTCCGGCCACCCGAGGCGGGACGAGATGGTCGAGATGTACAAGTGGACCCGTCCAGGCACCGCGATCCCGGTCCACGGCGAGGCGCTGCACCTCGACGAGCACGCCCGCTTCGCCGGGGCCCAGGGCGTCCAGAACGTGGTCAAGGCCCGCAACGGCAGCCTCGTCCGCCTCAGCCCCGGCAAGCCCGAGGTGATCGACCACGTGAAGGCCGGCCGCCTGTTCAAGGACGGCAACGTCCTGATCGACGAGAAGGACCGGGCGATCCCGGAGCGGCGCAAGCTCATGCAGGCCGGCCTCGTCTCGGTGGCGATCGCCATCGACGAGGACGGCGTCGTGCTGGGCGATCCGGCCGTCGACATCATCGGCCTGCCCAATCGCGGCCGCTCCGGCGAGCCGCTGATCGAGACGGTGGTCGATGCCGTCTCGCGCACCCTGTCGGGGATGTCGCGGGGCAAGCTCAAGGACTCGGAGGGCGTCGAGAAGACGGTCGACCGGGCCGTGCGCACCGCCGTAAACGAGGTCTGGGGCAAGAAGCCCGCCTGCCACGTGCAGGTGGTGGAAGTCTGAGCGGTCATCCCGAAAGGCCGTTCCGGCTTTCGGAAAACGATGACGCGCAACCAAAGACCGAGCGCATCGTCCGGGTTCTGATATCCAGGACGACGCGCTAGGATAGACATACGAGACGACGGACCACGGCAGGCCCCACCCAATCCCCTCATCCTGAGGTGCCCGGCGATCGAAGATCGCTGGGCCTCGAAGGAGCCCTCCAGCCGGCCGCGCGATCCCCGGAGGGCTCCTTCGAGGCTGCTGCGCAGCACCTCAGGATGAGGTCGGCATGAGGGAGACGCGGGACCTGCCGATCGGAGCGTCAACGGGAGGAACCAAACAATGATCGGGCGGCTCAATCACGTGGCCATCGCCGTGCAGGATCTCGATGCCGCCTGCGCGGTGTATCGCGACACGCTGGGCGCCACGATCACCCCACCGCTGCCGCAGCCGGAGCACGGGGTCACGGTCGTGTTCGTCGAATTGCCCAACAGCAAGATCGAGCTGATGGCGCCGCTGGGCGAAGGCTCGCCGATCGAGGCGTTCGTAGCCCGCAACCCGGGCGGGGGCGTCCACCACGTCTGCTACGAGGTCGACGACATCCTGGCCGCCCGCGACCGGCTCAAGGCGCAGGGCGCCCGGGTGCTCGGCACCGGCGAGCCGCGCATCGGCGCCCACGGCAAGCCGGTGCTGTTCCTGCACCCCAAGGACTTTCTCGGCACCCTGGTCGAGCTGGAGCAGGTGTGAGCCGGATCATGACCGCGCTGGCCCGCTCGACCCCGGCGACGCTGCTGGTCGTGGCCGTGCTGGTGGCCGCTTTCGTGACCGTCGGCGTCAGCCAGTTCAATCTGACGATCGGCGGGGCGATCGCGCTCTACTTCGTGGTGTGGTGGACGCTGCTCTTCGCCGTCCTGCCCCTGCGCAACCAGCCCGAGACCCGGCCGAGCCACGTGGTCCCCGGACAGGATCCGGGCGCCCCGGCGTCTCCGCGGCTGCGCGAGAAGGCGATCTGGACGACGCTGGTCGCCGGCGCCGCCTTCTTGGTCGCGCTGGCGGTGTTCCCGCTGACCGGGCTGTGAAGCCAAACGACTGGGCCCTACAGCAGCGTCCCGGAAGAGGACGACCGCACCGTCAGCGACTTGCCGGCCCGGGACACCAGATGCGCGAAGGCAAGGGCGGCCGCTGAAGCCTGCGCGGCCGATGGAAACGTCCGGTGCGACTCGGCGACCGTCTCGTCGGCCTCGTTGAGCAGGACCCAGGACCAGAGATGCTCGGCCTGGCGGATCTGGAAGTGCATGGCGGGCTCACCCGTGTAAGGTCCATGCCACACCATGCGCCGCGAAAAGATGTTGCGGGTTAATGACTTGCGCCGGCAAAGTCCAGTAGTCGACAAACCATCGACTTGTCCGCGCTTTCACCGCTGTTCACAGCATGCCGATTGCCGCGGACCGACGACCGGCCGTTGGCGCCGAACAGCACAGGGCAGGATCGGGAACGCCGTCGCGGAGGATGTCCAACAACAAAAAAAGCAAGGCCTGAGGCCTTGCTTTTCAAGCTGCAGTGGCTCGACCTTTGATTATCCTACGCATTGCCTGCGTGGCGGTCGGTTTTCCTCCCGAGACTCGGACCCTGCGCCACCTCTTGCGGGCGTCGCAAACATCACGAGCCGCTTATAGGAACAACAATTCGTGTTGTCACCGGGTCTGCGAGAAAAATCTGCGCTTTCTTGCCGGCAAATGGGCAGATCGATTCCGATTGAGGCAGCAAGACCGGGCGGCGCAGCCCTCGGTGAGGCGGTCCGGGCGGCGTGGCCCGATTACGCCCCGCCGTGATCCGACAGTGCTTGTAATTTGCTTCCCCGGCGTGTTGTGTGCCCGCGCGCCTCGGTTCCTCCCGGCCGGATCCAGGCCGAAACCCCCGAAGACAAGCCTCCCAAAACATGCGTCTGTCCCGCTACTTCATGCCGACCTTGCGCGAGACGCCCAAGGAAGCCGAGATCGTCTCCCACCGCCTGATGCTGCGCGCCGGCCTGGTGCGCCAGGAGGCGGCGGGCATCTATGCCTGGCTGCCGCTGGGCCTGCGGGTGCTGGAGCGGGTCTGCGCGGTGATCCGCCGGGAGCAAAATCGGTCCGGCGCCATCGAGATCCTGATGCCGACCGTGCAATCGGCCGAGCTGTGGCGGGAATCCGGGCGCTACGACGCCTACGGCAAGGAGATGCTGCGCCTGAAGGACCGGCATGACCGCGAGATGCTCTACGGCCCCACCGCCGAGGAGATGGTGACGGAAATCTTTCGGGCCAGCGTGCGCTCCTACAAGGACCTGCCGAAAAACCTCTACCAGATCTCGTGGAAGTTCCGGGACGAGGTGCGGCCGCGCTTCGGCACGATGCGCTCGCGCGAGTTCCTGATGAAGGACGCCTACTCGTTCGACTTCGACCAGGCCGGGGCGCGCCACGCCTATAACCGCATGTTCGTGGCCTACCTGCGCACCTTCGCGGGGCTCGGCCTGCGGGCGATCCCGATGCGCGCCGATACCGGCCCGATCGGCGGCGACCTGTCCCACGAGTTCATCATCCTGGCCAAGACCGGCGAGAGCGAGGTGTTCTGCGACCGCGCCTATCTCGACTTCGACACCCCGCCCGAGACCGTCGACTTCGACGACGTGGCCGCGCTCCAGGGCATCGTCGACGCCTGGACCTCGCACTACGCCGCCACCGACGAGATCCACGAGCCGGAGGCCTTCGCGGAGGTGCCGGAGGAGAGCCGCCTGAGTGCGCGCGGCATCGAGGTCGGGCACATCTTCTATTTCGGCACCAAGTATTCCGAGCCGATGGGCGCCAAGGTCACCGGGCCGGACGGGATCGAGCGGCCGGTCCATATGGGCTCCTACGGCATCGGCCCGAGCCGGCTGGTGGCCGCGATCGTCGAGGCCAGCCACGACGAGGCCGGGATCATCTGGCCGGATTCGGTCGCGCCCTTCGACGTGGCGCTGATCAACCTGAAGGTCGGCGATGCCGGCACCGACGCCGCCTGCGCGCAGATCCAGGCAGAGCTCGAGGCCGCCGGCCTGTCGGTGCTCTACGACGACCGCGACGAGCGCCCGGGCGCGAAGTTCGCCACCGCCGACCTGATCGGCCTGCCCTGGCAGGTGATCGTCGGGCCGAAGGGCCTGGCCGAGGGCAAGGTCGAGCTGAAGCGCCGCGCCGGGGGCGAGCGCGAGAGCCTCGCCACAATCGACCTGCTGGCCCGCATCCGCCGGGTGTAGAACCCGTTCTCGACGTTGGCGGCGGGCGGCGTCCGCAAAAGGTCCCGGATTCAAAGGGTCCAAGGCCTTGTGGGGGTGCAGGGCAAAGTCCGCGACATCGGGGCTCCGCCCCGATACCCCGCCAAAGGGCTTGCCCTTTGGGATCCCATGACGTCCCTGTCGGCCGGATAGTGGATTTGCGGGAGGCAATTCTGCCAGGATTTGTGTTCATGCATCGGCACGGCGGCCATTCGGCACAGGATGCGTAGGACTTTCCCCATGGCGGGCGCAGCGGCGATCGATCGGGTGAGGGGCTTCGCGGCCTCCTTCCGCGAGGGGACGGCCCCGTTCGCGCCGTTCGAGTGGATCATCGCCGGCCGCTACCTGCGGGCGCGCCGCCGGGGCGGCGGCGTGTCGGTGGTCGCGTTCTTTTCCGTGCTCGGCATCGCGCTCGGCGTCGCCACCCTGATCATCGTGCTCTCGGTGATGAACGGGTTTCGCGCGGAGCTGCTCTCCAAGATCGTCGGCATCAACGGGCATCTCTTCGCCACGCCGATCGACCGGCCCTTCAACGATTGGGTCGACCTGTCGGAGCGCCTGTCGAAGGTGGCGGGCGTGCGCGCCGCGGTTCCGCTGGTGGAAGGCCAGGCCTTCGCCTCGTCGCAGTTCGGCGGCTCGGGCGTGATCGTGCGCGGCGTGCGCGCCGCCGATCTCGACGCGCTCGCCGCCGTCTCCAGCGCGATCCGCGGCGGCACCCTGGAAGGGTTCGATGACGGCACCGGCGTCCTGATCGGCCGGCGGCTCGCGGATTCCTTGGGGCTTCAGGCCGGGGACAACATCACCCTGGTGACGCCCAAGGGCGCGTCCACGCCGTTCGGCACGGCGCCCCGGACCAAGAGCTACGCGGTGAAGGCGGTGTTCGAGGTCGGCATGACCGAGTTCGACCAGACTTTCGTGTTCATGCCGCTCACCGAGGCGCAGGCGTTCTTCAACCGGGAGAGCGACGTCAGCATGATCGAGATCTACGTCGACAAGCCCGATCAGGTCGGCGAGATGCGCGAGCCCCTGGAGATGGCGGCCGAGCGCCCGGTGCTGCTCACCGATTGGCGCCAGCGCAACCGCACCTTTTTCGGGGCGCTCGAAGTCGAGCGCAACGTAATGTTCCTGATCCTCAGCCTGATCGTCGTGGTGGCGACGCTCAACATCGTCTCGGGCCTGATCCTGCTGGTGCGCGACAAGTCGAGCGACATCGCGATCCTGCGCACCATGGGGGCGACCCCCGGCACGATCATGCGGGTCTTTTTGATCAACGGCGCGCTGATCGGCTTGGTCGGGACCCTGAGCGGCCTCGGGCTCGGCGTGCTGATCACCCTGAACATCAAGCCGATCCAGCACGTGCTGTTTCCCGGCGCCTGGGATCCGACCGTGCGGTTCCTGGCCGAGATCCCGGCCCAGATGAATCCGAAGGAGATCACCGCCGTGGTGATCACGTCGCTGTTGCTGTCGCTCGCGGCGACGCTCTATCCCTCCTGGCGTGCCGCCCGGCTCGATCCGGTGCAGGCCCTGCGCTACGGCTGACGGTCCGCACCCCATGAGCGATGCAAGCCAGCCCGCCGGCACCCCGCCGGTGCCGGCCCTGTTCTTCGCCCGCGTCGAGCGGCGCTATCCTCAGGCCGAAGGGGCCCTCGATATCCTGCGCGGGGCCGACCTCGCGATCTGGCCCGGGGAACTCGTGGCCCTGGTGGCGCCCTCGGGCGCCGGCAAGTCGACGCTCCTGCACCTCGCCGGCCTGCTGGAGCGGCCCGATGGCGGCGAGGTCTATATCGGCGGACGGCCCACCGCCGCGAT
Source organism: Methylobacterium sp. J-072 (assembly GCF_022829425.1). Taxonomy (NCBI): domain Bacteria; kingdom Pseudomonadati; phylum Pseudomonadota; class Alphaproteobacteria; order Hyphomicrobiales; family Methylobacteriaceae; genus Methylobacterium; species Methylobacterium sp. J-072. The sequence continues at coordinate 38,116 of NZ_JAKSYK010000065.1, forward strand.
GCCGGATGTCGAGCGCACCCGCCTGCGCCGCGAGGAGATGGGCTTCGTCTACCAGTTCCACCATCTGCTGCCGGAATTCTCCGCCCTGGAGAACGTGGTGATGCCGCAGCTCATCCGCGGCCTCGGCAGCGCCGAGGCCAAAGCCCGCGCCACCGAGCTGCTGAGCTTCCTCGGCCTCAAGGAGCGCCTGCCGCATCGCCCGGCCGAGCTGTCGGGCGGCGAGCAGCAGCGCGTCGCCATCGCCCGGGCCGTGGCCAACGGCCCGCGACTGCTGCTGGCCGACGAGCCCACCGGCAATCTCGACCCCGGCACCGCCGGCCACGTCTTCTCGGTGCTGATGTCGCTGGTGCGGGCCTCGGGTCTCGCGGCCCTGGTCGCCACCCACAACCTGGATCTCGCTGCCCGCATGGACCGCCGGGTGACGATCCGCGACGGGCTGATCACGCCGCTCGATTGAGCGGAACGGCCTCAGGTCGCGCTCAATAGGGCGAGAAGAGCGGCAGGTTCACGGTGACGCGCAGGCCATCGGGATCATAGTCGATGTGAACCTCCGCATGGACCTGGGTGGACAGGACCCGCTTCAGCAGCCGGGATCCGAACCCCTCGCGGGTCGGAAGCGCGACCGGCGGCCCGTCGTGCTCGTTCCAGATCCAGATCAGCCGCGGACCTTCCTCGGTCTCGTCCAAGGACCACGTGACCTCGACGCGACCGCCGAACTCGGCCAGGGCGCCGTGCTTGGCTGCGTTGGTGGTGAGTTCATGGACCGCCATGCCGACCGGGACGGCGAATTCCGAGGCCAGGACCACGTCCGGTCCCGCAAGGCGAATGCGGATTTTGCTGCCGTCGTCGTAGGGTTCGAGTTCGGCCCAGAGCAGGTCCCGAAACGGCACCGACTGGAACCGGTCTTCGGTCAGCAGCGTGTGCGTCTTGGCCAGGGATGCGATCCGTCCGCCGAACGCGCGCTGAAATTCCTGCATGGTCAGGCTCCCCCGCGCGGTCGAGCTCATGATGGCCTGGACCGTGGCGAGCGTATTCTTCACGCGGTGATGCAGCTCGCGCACGAGGAGCTTCTGGTGTTCGAGCGCCTCCCTGCGTTCGGTCACCTCGCGCTGGGCCGAGACCCAATGTGCGATCGCCCCGTTGCCATCGAGAACGGGTGTGATCAGCCATTCGACCGCGTAGGTCGTCCCGTCCTTGCGGTAGTTCACGGCCTCGCCCTGGAACGGCTCCCCCGCCATGAGCGCCCGCTTCATGGCGGCGAGACTGACCGGATCGGTCAGCGGCCCCTGCAGGAAGCGCGGCGAGCGCCCGATCACTTCGGCCTGCGAATACCCGGTCATGCGCGCGAAGGCCGGGTTGGCGTACTCGATGATCGGTCCGGGTTCGGAGAGGTCGGCCGAGGTGACGAGGATGGCTTCGCCGGTGGCCTCGACCGCCGCCCTCAGGAAGGCCGCGTTGATGTCGGGGGCCGTGCCGATTTCGACGCCGGACTCTGGAGAGCCGTGCATGACAGTCTCCCGACGCTCGCCCGTCGGATCGCAGATGGCACACGAAATCGCGGCAAGCGTGTCGGACCGGAGCATGGGGCCGGGGGCAAGTCCACTGAGGGGGATAGCCGCGGGCCACCATCCATCGTCCAAGGGGACGCGCCAGGGCGCCGTCTCCCGATCGATACCCGGCCCCTCAACGGCGGCCGGCTTCTGCGGCCCTCGGTCCGGATCCGCTCGCAGCTTCCGGACGACCCAGCGCCTCGATCCAGTCACACGCCTCCAGGAGTGCGTCGCCGCGTTCGGCCATACGCGCCTTGGCCTGGGCGCAGGCGCGCCCCACCGCCGGATCGGTCAGTAGGTGGCCCAGGACCCGGGCGGCCCGGGCCGGGCGGAAGGCGCGGCGGCTCAAGGTGGCGCCGAGTGTCCGGTCCTTAAGCCGCCGCCCCTCGTCGAAATGGTCGAACGCCACCGGAACGACGAGCTGCGGGATGCCCGCCGCCAGGGCCTGCGCCACCGTGCCGACGCCGCCATGATGGATCAACGCGGCGCTGCGCGGCAGCAGCGCGCTTAAGGGCGCGTAGGGCAGGTGGATGATCCCGGGCGGCAGCGGCTTCGGGATCTGGCCGTCCTGAGGGGCGAGCAGCACGCCGCGCCGGCCCATGCGGCGGCAGACCGACAAGGCGGTCTCGAAGAAGGGCGCGCCCTGGCGCATCGCCGAGCCATAGGTGAAGACGAGTGGCGCCTCGCCGGCGGCCAGAAAAGCCTCCAGCTCCGGCGGCATCGCCGGCACGTCGCCGAACCGGTCGACTAGCGGGAAGCCGAGCTGCACCGCCTGGGCCGGCCAGTCCGCCTGAGGCGCGGCGTACCAGTCCGGGAACATCAGCAGCATGCGGGTCGGGCTGTTCCACCAGTGCCGCAGCCGGGTGATCGGATCGAGGCCCAGGCGCGCCCGCAGGGCGTTCAGGGGCGGCAGGGTGAACGGGCCGACCGCCAGCTTGTCGGCCCCCCGGTTGACGTAGGCCCGTAGCGCAGCCGGCAGGATCCGCGGCAGGGGCAGCCCCGGCAGACGGGGCGGATCGGATCGGCTCTCGATCAGCAACGGCATCACGTGCAGCGTGGCGGCCGGGATGTCGTAGAGTTCCTGCGCGAGCCGCGCGCCCCAGGCGAGCGGCGAGGCGACCACGATCTGGGCGACCCCGCGCGCCCGGGTCGCCCCGAGCCACAGGCAGGTCGTCTCGGCGACCCGCAGGGCGAAGTCGAACATCGGGCGGAAGCCCCAGCGCGGATGCCAGAGTTCGGGCTGGCCGATCACGGCCTCGTAATCGGCGGCCGTGCCGAGGGGCTGGAAGGCGAGGCCGGCGCGGCGTGCCATCGGCTCGAAAGGGGCCGGGGCAGCCAGCGTAACACCGTGACCGCGGGCCAGAAGTGCGTGGCCCAGCGCGATGAACGGCAGCACGTCGCCGTGTGTCCCAATGGCCACGAGGGCCACCTCGATCCGCCCACCAATGTCCTGCGCGGGAATAGCCTGCTCCTTTGACCCCAGCGGTCAAATAATGAACGTCCCCCTTAACGCGCCGGACATGCCAGCCCCCCTGATCTGTATCAAGCCACTATTTGTTTACCATCATTTGAAGCCGCAGGCCTTGTCCGGCTCGGGCCTCTTCCATCAGAACAAAACATGAACATAATGGCGGACGAACACGGGAGGCACGACGATGCTGAAGCGGTTGGTCCTGACCGGGATGGTCGAGTTCATGGCGTTCGGGATGCTGTTCGCGGCGGTCGGCGCCTGGGCGATAGCGTTGGCACCGGTCCGTTAGCCGGGCTTTGCGTTTCGGCGCCGGGTTCCCACCCGAAACGGCTTATGCACAGGCGATCGGACCCGCAGCGCCGATTGTCCACAGAGGGCGGCCGAACTGGTGCGCCCGGAGCACGATCGGTGGATATCGTCAGGTTCGGTGCCGCCATACGTCGACTTGGCAAGGCCGAGCAGGGATGTTGGGCGACCCCGGATCAAGGTCGGCCATGCCACGCCAGCTCAAGGAGGTCGGATTCGTCCACCTCCACGTTCATTCGTCCTATTCCCTCCTGGAAGGCGCGCTGAAGGTCGGCTCCCTGGTCAAGGCCGCGGTCGCGGACCGGCAGCCGGCGCTGGCGCTCACTGACACCAACAACCTGTTCGGCGCGCTGGAGTTTTCCGAGAAGGCGGCCGGGGAGGGCGTCCAGCCGATCGCCGGCGTGCAGCTCTCGGTGGCGTTCGAGGCCGCCGACCCGCACCAGCGCAATGCGCCGACGAGCCACGGCATCGTGCTGCTCGCCCAGGACGAGACCGGCTACGCCAACCTGCTGCGGCTGGCGAGCCGCGCCTATTTCGACACCGCGCTCGGCGAGCCCCCCCGGGTCGAGGCCGCCGCCCTGGCGGAGGCCGGGGCCGGGCTGATCGCGCTGACCGGCGGCCTGTCCGGCCCCCTCGACGCCGCGTTCCGGGCCGGGCGTCCCGAGCTGGCGCTGAGCCGCCTGAAGCAGCTCAAGTCGGCCTTCGGCGAGGACCGGCTCTATGTCGAGATCCAGCGTCACGGCTCGGCCGAAGAGGGGCGGATCGAGACGGCGCTCCTCGACCTCGCCGGCCGGCATGGGCTCGGCATCGCAGCGACCAACGAGCCGTTCTTCGCCAAGCCCGACGATTACGACGCGCACGACGCGCTCCTCGCCATCGCGGACGGGCGGCTGGTCTCGGACGAGCGCCGCCGCCGGGTGACCCCACGTCACGCCTTCAAGACCCGGGCCGAGATGGCCGAGCTGTTCCACGACCTGCCGGACGCGCTCCAGGCCACGGTCGAGATCGCCATGCGCTGCGCCGTGCGGGCGCGGACCCGCAAGCCGATCCTGCCGAATTTCGGATCGGTGGCGGCGGGCGAGACCCCGCCCATGGCCGAGGCGCTCGCGGAGGCGGCCGACGCCCCCGTGCAGGCGGTGGCGGCCGACGAGCCGACCGAGCTGCGCCGGCAGGCCGAGGCCGGGCTGGAGCTGCGGCTGAAGCAGCACGGCACCGCGCCGGGCTTCTCGGAGGACGATTACCGCAAGCGCCTCGCTTTCGAGCTCGACGTCATCGTGACGATGAAGTTCCCGGGCTACTTCCTGATCGTCTCGGACTTCATCAAATGGGCCAAGGACCACGACATCCCGGTCGGCCCGGGCCGCGGCTCCGGTGCCGGCTCGCTGGTGGCGTGGTCGCTGCTGATCACCGATCTCGACCCGCTGCGCTTTGGCCTGCTGTTCGAGCGCTTCCTCAACCCCGAGCGCGTCTCGATGCCGGATTTCGACATCGATTTCTGCGTCGAGGGCCGCGAGCGCGTGATCCGCTACGTGCAGCAGCGCTACGGCGAGCGGCAGGTCGGGCAGATCATCACCTTCGGTACGCTGCTCGCCCGCGGCGTGCTGCGCGATGTAGGCCGCGTGCTGGAGATGCCCTACGGGCAGGTCGACAAGCTGACCAAGCTCGTGCCGCAGAACCCGGCCAACCCGGTGACGCTGGCCCAGGCGATCGAGGGCGAGCCCAAGCTCCAGCAGGCCATGGAAGAGGAGCCGATCGTCGCCCAACTCATCGACATCGCCAAGAAGCTCGAAGGCCTGCACCGCCACGCCTCGACCCACGCCGCCGGCGTGGTGATCGGCGACCGGCCCCTCGAAGAGCTGGTGCCGCTCTACCGAGACCCGAAGACCGGGATGCGGGTGACCCAGTTCAACATGAAGTGGGTCGAGCAGGCCGGCCTCGTGAAGTTCGATTTCTTGGGACTGAAAACCCTGACGATGCTGCGGTGCTGCACCGACCTGCTGAAGCAGCGCGGCATCACGATCGACCTGGCGAGCCTGCCGCTCGATAACGAAGATACTTACAAGCCGATGGGCCGGGGCGAGACGGTCGGGGTGTTCCAGGTGGAATCCGCCGGCATGCGCAAGGCGCTCTGCGAGATGCAGGCCGACCGGTTCGAGGACATCATCGCACTGGTGGCGCTTTACCGGCCGGGCCCGATGGCGAACATCCCGGTCTATTGCGAGCGCAAGCTCGGCCGCGACGCCGGCAACGAGGCGTCCTGGTACCCGGATCCGAAGCTGGAGCCGATGCTGAAGGAGACCTTCGGCATCATCGTCTACCAGGAACAGGTGATGGAGATCGCCAAGGTCCTGGCCGGCTACTCGCTCGGCGAGGCCGACATGCTCCGGCGCGCCATGGGCAAGAAGATCCGCGCCGAGATGGACGCGCAGCGCGACCGGTTCCTCAAGGGCTGCGTCGAGCGCGGGCTGGCCAAGGCCAAGGCCAACGAGATCTTCGACCTGCTGGCGAAGTTCGCCGATTATGGCTTCAACAAGAGCCACGCGGCAGCTTACGCCCTGCTGACCTACCAGACCGGCTACCTCAAGGCGAACCACCCGGTCGAGTTCCTGGCGGCCGCCATGACGCTCGATATCGACAACACCGACAAGCTCGCCGAATTCCGCCAGGACGCGCAGCGCCTCAAGATCACGGTCGAGCCGCCCTCGATCAACACCTCCGGCGAGGTGTTCGAGGTGCGCGACGGCAAGATCTTCTACGCGCTCGCCGCCATCAAGGGCGTCGGCCGGGAGGCGGTGCGGGCGCTAGTCGAGGCCCGGGGCGACCGCCCGTTCAAGGATCTCGATTGCCTCGCCCGCCGCCTCAACCCGCGGATGATCAACAAGCGGACCCTGGAAAGCCTGGTCCAAGCCGGCGCCCTCGACTGCATCGAGCCCGACCGGGCCCGGGCCTTCGCGGCGGTCGAGCCGATGATGAAGCTCGCCGCCAGCGCCGCCGAGGCCGCCTCCACGGGCGTCACCGACATGTTCGGCGGCGTGGTCGCGGATGACGTGTCCCTGCGGATCCCGCCGCACGAGGTCTGGCCGATGGCCGACACCCTCAAGCGCGAATACACGGCGATCGGCTTCTTCGTCTCGGGCCACCCGCTCGACGAGTACGGCGATCTCCTGGACAAGCTGCGGGTGCAGAGCTGGACCGATTTCTGCCGCTCGGTGCGGGCCGGGACCAGCAGCGTCGGCCGGGTCGCCGCCTCGGTGCTCGACCGGGCGGAGCGGCGCACCAAGACCGGCAACAAGATGGGCATCGTCACCCTGTCGGACCGGACCGCGCATTTCGAGGCGATCATTTTCTCCGAAGGCCTCGGTCAGTACCGCGACATCCTCGAACCGGGCCGGCCCCTGGTGCTCCAGCTCCAGGCGAACCTGGAGGGCGAGGACGTGCGCGCCCGGATCCTGACCGCGGAACCCCTCGACCACGCGGTGGCCCGGCACCAGAAGGGCATCCGCATCCATCTGAGCGACCCGCGCGGGGTCGCGCCGGTGCAGCAGCGGCTGTCGATGCGGGGAGAGAGCGAGGTCTCGCTGATCCTCAAGCTCGACGGCGGCGGCCGCGAGGTCGAGATCCGGCTGCCGGGCAAATTCCAGGCCTCACCCCAGCTCGCCGGTCAGCTCCGGACCGTGCCGGGGGTGGTGCAGGTGGAGGTGAGCTGAGGGCGGCCCAGGAGCCTGTTCGGCCTCCTGATCCGGCCGTTTCACGATGTTTGCAGCAGCGGTCGGCATCGGACCGTTCCGCTTAGCCGGCACCCGTGGTTTTTGCAGAGGCCGGTCTGAAAACAACCGCGTCATCCCGGGGCCGCGAAGCGGAGCCCGGGATCCAGAATCATTGTCGGGTCAAGGACCTGCACCGGCGGCGGCTCTGGAGCCCGGGCTCGCCTGCGGCGCCCCGGGATGACAGGGTGAAGGCTGGAGCGTCCGCGAAAACCCGGGATCAAACATCTAACTCGCCGCCGACCCGCCTGCCGCCAGCACCACCGCCCGCGTCCCCACCGGAACGCGGCGGTACAGGTCGATGATGTCCTGGTTCAGGAAGCGCACGCAGCCCGACGAGACCATGGT
>NZ_JAKSYK010000067.1:0-7290 GCF_022829425.1 Methylobacterium sp. J-072
CTTGGTCGTCCTCGGCCTGGTCGCTGCGATCACTCTCGCGGTCGGCTGGATGTCCGTGACCACGATCTCCGTCCCGATCCGCAGGATGGCGGGCGCGATGAGCAAGGTCGCGGATGGCGATACGGCGACCGACGTGCCGCACACGGGTGAGCGAAGCGAGATCGGCGCGATGGCGGCCGCGGTGCAGGTGTTCAAGGACAACCTGATCCACAGCCGCCAGCTCGAAGTGGAGACCGCCCAGGCGCGCCGCTCCGCGGAGGAGCAACGCAAGGCGGGCATGCGCCAGATGGCCGATAGCTTCGAGGCCGCCGTCGGTGGTGTCATCGGGATGGTGTCCGCCTCCGCCACCGAACTGCAGGCCACGGCCGGTTCGATGTCGGCCATGGCGGGCCAGACCTCCGCACAGTCCGGCGCGGTGGCGGCTGCCGCCGAGGAAGCCGCCTCCAACGTCAACACCGTTGCAGCCGCTGCCGAGGAGCTGGGCTCATCCGTCCACGAGATCGGCCGGCAGGTCGCCGGCTCGGCGGATCTCGCCCGGATGGCGGTGGCCGAGGCTGATCAGACCGGTACCTTGGTGCAGGAGCTAAGCAGCGCGGTCGGTCGGATCGGCGACGTCGTCGGGCTGATCTCGTCGATCGCCGGCCAGACCAACTTGCTGGCGCTCAACGCCACCATCGAGGCGGCGCGGGCGGGCGCGGCCGGCCGCGGCTTCGCCGTCGTGGCCTCGGAGGTGAAGGCGCTGGCGGAGCAGACTGCTAAAGCCACGCAGGAGATCTCCGGACAGATCGCCCGGATCCAGGCATCCACCGGACAAGCGGTGACCGCGATTGGCGGTATCACCGGCCGCATCCAGGAGCTCAGCGGCGTCGCCACGAGCATCGCGGCAGCTGTGGAGGAACAAGGCGCGGCGACTCAAGAGATCGTCCGCAACGTGACCCAGGCCGCCATCGGCACGGGGGAGGTGACCAACAACATCTCGGGCGTGGCGGGTGCGGCCGAGGAGACAGGCGCGGCGGCGACCCAGGTTCTGGGTGCAGCCTCGGAATTGTCCCGGCAGTCCGAGCACCTGGCGGCCGAGGTCGACCGCTTCCTCGCCACCGTGCGCGCGGCCTGACGCGAGTCGGATGGCGTGCCGCAACGCCCGGCGTGCCATCCAACCGAAGATTTAGTCTCGTCGGGCGAACGCGCTATCGCGTCACCGGCCTGCCCGACCGGCCGCGTGGGCCGCTGAGCACGAGGGCGCCGCTGGAGATCAGGGTGGCGGTGAGCACGGCGAACATGGCGTGGATCCCGTAGCCGTCGAGCACCGGCAGCAGGACAATCGGCGTCAGAGCCGCGGCGACCCGCCCACCGGCCCAGGCGCAGGTGAGGGCCGAGGCTCGCGACGCGGTGGACAGGAGTTCCGTTGCGTAGACCGCTAGCAGGCCGCCGTAGATCGCCGCTGCGGTGTTGAACGCCAAGCCAAGCAGGACCAGGGTCGCGAAGGTCTCGCCCACGGCGAAGGCCGTGCCGAGTACCACCAACGCGGCCGCCATCGTGACCAGGCAGGCGCGCCGCTCCAGATGGTCGATCACCGTGGCGGCGAGCAGGGTTCCGAGCGGTGGCCCCAGCATCGACAGGCCGGCGAAGACCAGGGACTGATCGACCCGGAAGCTTTTCCCCAGCATCACGACCGCGCTGAGCAGGGGGAAGCCTACCGTCGCCCAGGGACTGAGCGCGTAGAGAGCGACGAACAAGGCGGTCCGGCGCCGCTGTCGGGGCTCAGCGAGCAGCCACCAAAAACTCGCGTGCATCGGAAGCTGTGGATGCCTCGTCGCCTCAGCGGCTGCCCCCAGCGGGACGATGCCCCACGCCGCCTCGAAGCGCCGACAGGCGCGCTCGGCCTCAACGTCGCGCCCGACCGCGGCGAGCCAGCGCGGCGAATCCGACAGCACGGCGAATAGGGCCGCCCCCAGAACCGCCAGGACCGCACCCAGCACCAGGGCCCAGCGCCAGGCCTCGATCCCGAGCGGCGGCGCCGGCGTCAGGGCCTGGACCACGAGGATCACCGCGGTCCCGCCTAGAAAGCCGATCCCGGTGCAGACCATCAGCATCGCGCCACGCCGACGGGGCGGCATCACGTCGGCGAGGTAGGTCGCCGCCAGAGGCGGGAAGCCGCCGATCGCGAAACCCAACACGGCTCGCGCGACGGTGAGTTCAGTGAGGCCCGAACTCATGGCGGCGGCCGCCGATCCGACGGCCATCAGCACCAGGGTAGCCTGTAGCGCCGTCCGCCTTCCGAACCGGTCGCCGATCAAGCCGAAGATCGGCGCGCCCACCGCGCCTCCGGCGAAGACAGAGGCCAGTAGGAGGGAAAGGCTACCACGCGGCATACTGTGGGGCGGCGCCAGGAAGATCGCCGCGAGGGCATTACTCAGGGCGACCTCGGCCACGTCGGTGAACAAGCCGAGGGTGCAGATCGCAAGGATCGTCAGGTGCAGCGGTGTGATCGGCAGACGGTCGAGCCGCGAGGCGATCGTATCCGGCGCCCCGTCCGGGTCCTCTTGCGCAAGAGTACCGGGGGCGACAGGGCGTCGGGATGTCTCGAACACGCAAGCGGTTCCGTTCCGGACCGGCGGTCGATCACGGCCGGTGATAGGGCCTGATAGCCGCGAGTTGCGCTTTTCTGGAACAAAATCCTGCTCCTCGGCCCTGAAGCGTACGCATTGTCGGCGGAATGCCACATGGCACTCAATCCCATCCTGAGCGGCGACAGCATAAGCATCATGCCGCTTAGGACATGCCGTCGGGCCTACTCTGTAGCTTGTTGGGCCCGGCGGACGGAGCGACCAACCCAATGGCATCCAGAGGAGCACTCCGCTTTTGCGCGCGCGAGGTCGGGCACCCGGCTTTGCGGTCGATCCCGGAGGCGGCTATCGAGCATGCCGACCGCCTCCTCAGACTAATACGATCAAAATACCCGCAATAGTTGCATTGCAAAAACCTTCTTACTACTTCAAATTAGACAACGCGTCGGCGACGAGCCTGCCATTAACTCTTAATTGACCGATATTTTTGAGGTGATACATACTTATTGGGCGCAATATAGTTGCATGCTTACCGCCGTCGCATCGTTGCTCAACAACCAGGCGCCAAGCTTCGCCCTGGCTGCCGGCACAATCTGCGCGCTCAGCGCTTGGATGATCGCATGCCTGATCCACCGCGCGGAAGTTGCCGCCAAGACGACTAGGCGCTGGTGGATGGTCGGTACGAGTATCGTGGCGGGTATCGGCGTGTGGACCACCCACTTCGTCGCGATGCTCGGCTACCGCACCGATCTCGCCCTGAGCTATCACCTCGGTACGACGATCGCCTCCGCGCTCGCGGCGATCGTCGTAGTCGGTATACCGCTCGCGCTATCGACCGCATGGACGCGGACTTGGACGCGCCTCATCGCCGGCGCAGCCTCGGGGCTGGGCATCGGCGCGATGCACATCACCGGAATGGCAGCCCTGCAGGGCTGCAGTCAGGTACAATCGACCGGCCTCAATGCGCTGGCGTGTGCGATCGGCGCCTTCTGCATGGCCATGGCCCGCGTACTGCCACGACGCGCAAACCATCCGCTCGCGATCGGTTTGCTCATCGTCGTCGCGGTCTGCGGCACGCATTTCATGTCGATCGCCGGTACGGTCCTCGACGGCGCGCGCGTCGATCAGCTTATGCCGGGCCTGCAGGTCGCCCTGAGCGTGCTGGTTGCGATCGGCACGGCTTTCCTCTTGATCGGCGCGTTTCTCGCCCTGGTCGCAGCCAAACGGTTCGAGAACCAAGAGGTCGCGCATGGCCAAGTTCTAGCGACCGCCCTGCACAACATGTCCAATGGCATCCTCAAGGTCTCAGCCACTGAAGTCGTCGAGCTCTACAACGAGCGCCTATGCGCCATGCTCAATTTGGCACCAGGCGCCGTATTCCAGGGGATGAGCCTTGGCGCTTACTTGGAACAGACGGGGCTGGCGAACGGATGGGAATACGACCGTATCGCCCGTGTGCTGACGAACCACCGCGAGTGGATGGCGAAGGCGGAGGAAACGCACGTCGAACACGTCTTCGACGACGGCCGGATCTTGTCTGTGACGTGCCAGCCCGTCCGGGACGGTGCCGTGCTGACGTTCGACGACGTGACACAGGCGCGGCTCGCCCAGAAAGAGATCTCACACCTGGCCTACCGAGATCCGCTGACAGGCCTGGCGAACCGGCGCTCGCTGATCGAACGACTGGCGCACGATCGAGAGGCCGAACTCCCGTCCACGCTTCTACTGATCGACCTCGACCGGTTCAAAGCCGTCAACGATATGTTCGGCCACGGTGTCGGTGATCGCCTCCTCGTCGGTGTGGCCGGTCGATTGAACACGCTGACAGGAGAGGCCGGGTTCGTGGCACGCCTGGGCGGCGACGAGCTGGCGGTGATCGTGAGCGGGGCCGGCGGTGCCGCCATGGACCTCGCCCAGCGGATCGTCGCGGCGGTCGAGGAACCGTACGCCTTCGACGATCTGACCGTCGTCATCGGGTGCAGCATCGGCGTCTGCGGCACCGAGGATAAGTCGGATCCGAGTGATCTGATGCAGCGCGCTGATATTGCCTTGTACGAAGCCAAGCGTCACGGGCGGGGTCGTGCGGTCCAGTACACCCCCGGGATGATCGAGGCCGTCGCCGAGCGGCATGTTTTCGAGAACGACATCCGAGTCGCCATCGCCGAACGCCAGTTCCATCTCGTCTACCAGCCGATCATGGCGCTCACGGACGATGGCATCGTCGGCTTCGAGGCGTTGATCCGCTGGCAGCATCCCGTCCGAGGCTTGGTCTCTCCGGCTGCGTTCATCCCGCTGGCCGAGGAGACGGGCCTTATCTTGCCGATCGGGCGTTGGGTGCTGGAAGAGGCGTGCCGTCAGGCTGCCTCTTGGCCATCATCGCAGCATGTCGCGGTCAACGTATCGGCTGTACAGTTCCGGTCGCCGTTGCTTTTGGCCGACATAACAACGGCCCTCGCACTGAGCGGTCTACCGGCTCACAGACTTGAGATCGAGCTGACCGAGACGGCGTTGGTCGAGGATGGCCGGCAGATCGTGCACACGTTGACGGCTTTGCGGCGCCTCGGCATCAAGATCGCGATGGATGACTTCGGCACGGGATACTCATCCCTCGCTCACCTGCGCGATCTACCTCTCGATAGGATCAAGATCGACCGCAGTTTCGTAGCGTCTGCGCTGAACGACAAGCACTCGATGGCGGTCGTGCGGGCGATTACCCAAATGGGCCGCGACATGAATATCCCGACGCTGGCTGAGGGTGTCGAAGACGCGGAACAGCTGGAATATTTACGAACGCTTGGCTGCGACGCAGTACAAGGGTTTCTGATTGGACGTCCGGAACGACCAGCTCCCGAACCTCTTCGGCCTATCCTGATGGACGCCGCGTAATCCGTGTTCGATACCCAGGAAACCCGCGAACCCGTCGATCATAGCGCGGCGTGAGGGAGCGGTAGCGACGTAGACCAGTTCAGCCACACATCCTACCGGCCAGTCAGCCCGACACCTTCCGGGCCCTACTCACCGCTCGGCGGCCCAACCTAATCGCCTTCAAGATCTCTGACCGCTATGCACCCTAGGCCGCCGACACGAGCGGGTATTCGACCTGCGAGCCCTACTTTGCCCGGTCGGCCTGCGTGGGTCCGTGTAAACTGCGCGCTTCATACACAGGAGCACGTCATTGCTCGTCCAAGAAGGCGGGTGATCGAGGTCTACGGGGAGCGGTTGACCTTCCTAACGGGGCAGCATTGACCGCGATGGCGCGGACCCCATCGCCTGCTCTATCCTACACTTCGGCGACAAGCGGCAAGCCCGATCATCAGAAGCCAATGCCTGCGCACGTAGCGCCGAACGTTTGGCTGCAAGCGTCGACCGGTGTGTTCACCGCAGCGCCTCCGATGCCAGCTCCTCCCGTCGCTCCACCACCCGTTCCACTCGTGGTCGTCGCGCGTGCAGCATTGGCGGCTTGGTCGGTCAGAGTCGCCGAGCTGCTGACGATAGCGGCCCCTCCCGTCGAGCCACCGCCGCTCGTCGTCTGCACGGAGTTGGCAGTTCCCACGCCCAGGATGGTTGAGCTGGTGGTTGCTCCCGTCCCGGAGATCGATGCTGTGCCTCCTGAGAAACTGCTTCCTACCGCGGACGCCGTGCCGGACCCCGATGTAGTGCCGCCTGTAGAGCCTCCGCTAAGCCCAGAGCCAACCGTGGCCCTCAGGCCCGAATTGATGAACCCGGTCTGATAGGCCGTCGTAGCTGCCTGAACGCCGTTCGCGCTCACGGCAGACGTGGTGCCCGTGTTCGATCCGGTGAGGCCGCTCGACGTACCGGTCCCCCCGGTCAACCCGCTTGAGAGACTGCTGGAGGTGGAGAGGCTCGTGAGCCCCGTCACGTTGAGACCGGTGCTGACGGTTGAGAGCGAGCCTGCTGGGGTGGACGTCGTCGATGAGCTGCCGGCCGGGTTCGGCACGCTCCCACCGCCCGAACCACCGCCGCCGAAGCTGAGGGCGCCCGCATTGGTGATCCCGCCGGTCAGGCTGGAGATCGACGGGAAGCTACTGCCACTCAAGCCGCCGGCGTTCGCGATGGATCCGGTCGGCTCGATCGATGCGCTCGACAGCCCAACCGTGCCGGGCGTAGCCGGCGCTACGCTGACACTGGCGATGGAGGGTGAGTTGCCGTTGGCGCTCTGTGCCCAAGCTGAGCCGACGCTCATGATGAGCGCGGCTGCCGCAAAAAGGATCCGCATGGAGCTCAACACTGGATGACGCCGGTTATCAGCCAATCTACTCCGATCTGCGCGGTTCCGGTTGCGGCTAACACACAGGCGTGAGCGGCATCACCCTGCGCGCGGCCTTGAGCCAATGCTCAAGGTCGGCGCGAGTCCCGAGCTCACGAGGGCAGTAGGATCTACCCGGCGAGCAGCAGCGAACGCGGGGGCGCGGCCCACATCGCCGCTTGGCGTTCCTAGTGGTCCAAATCTGACGGATGGAATTCATAGCTTGGGTCCGCTCCCGACCCTTCTAGGACCTTGGAAAGGTCTGCTTACTGGCAGTGGGGTTGGCATTGACCAAGGCCTTCTATGCTGGCCCCATACGCTTCATCGATCGTGGCATCGAACATGGCATTTGATCGGCCATAACGGACAAGATCCTCTCGGCCGCCGCCAGATTGAGGCTGTAGCCGTCCCCTGCGACGACCTCAGCCTGGCTATCGAGGAGGATTAGGCCGCCGC
>NZ_JAKSYK010000096.1:0-73158 GCF_022829425.1 Methylobacterium sp. J-072
CTTGACCTCGCGGCCGAAGCCGGCGGCGCGGGTGTTCTCGTACATCCCGGCGATGTCCTTGCCGGGCACGCGCAGGCCGTAGCGGACGCCGTCGTAGCGGGCGAGGTTCGAGGACGCCTCGGCCGGGGCGACGATGTAGTAGGCCGGCAGCGCCGAGGAGGTGTGCGGCAGCGAGATTTCCTTGATCGTCGCGCCGGCATCCTTCAGCCAGGCCGCGCCGTCATCCCAGAGCTTCTGGATCTCGGCCGGCATGCCGTCGACCCGGTACTCCTTCGGGATGCCGATGGTCAGGCCCTTCACGCCGCGGCTAACCGCGGCCTCGAAATCCGGCACCGGGAGGTCGACGCAGGTCGTGTCACGGGCATCCGGGCCGGCCATCGAGCCGAGCAGGATCGCGCAATCGCGCACCGTGCGGGCGATCGGACCGGCCTGATCGAGGGAGGAGGCGAAGGCCACCGTGCCCCAGCGCGAGCACCGGCCGTAAGTCGGCTTGATCCCGACCGTGCCGGTGAAGGCGGCCGGCTGGCGGATCGAGCCGCCGGTATCGGTGGCGGTGGCGCCCAGGCACAGCCGCGCCGCGACTGCCGCGGCCGAGCCGCCGGAGGATCCGCCCGGCACCAGCGGCGCATCGGAGCCCTTCCGACGCCAGGGCGAGACCACGTTGCCGTAGGCGCTGGTCTCGTTGGACGAGCCCATGGCGAACTCGTCGAGGTTCAGCTTGCCCAGCATCACCGCGCCGTCCCGCCACAGGTTGGCCGAGACGGCGGATTCGTAATGCGGCACGAAGGTTTCGAGGATCTTGGAGCCGGCGGTGGTGGTGACGCCCTCGGTGCAGAACAGGTCCTTGATCCCAAGCGGGATGCCCTCCAGCGGACGCGCCGCGCCGGCGGCGATCTTCTGGTCCGCTTCGTCCGCCATCTTGAGGGCGTGGTCGGGCGTCTCGCGGATGAAGGCGTTCAGCACGCGGGCCTTGGCCATCGCGTCGAGATGCGCCTGGGTCAGCTCGCGGGCCGAGATCCGCTTCGCCTTGAGGGCGTCGCGCGCCTCGGCCAGGGTGAGTTCGTTCGGATCCACGCTGTTCACGTCCTCGCGCGCGCCGCCGCGCGCATGCCCGCCAGAATTGGTGCTTCGTCGAAGGCCGGAAGCAGCCTACTCGACGACCTTCGGAACCAGGAAGTAATTGTCTTCGGTCTCGGGGGCGTTGGCGACCACCTCGGCGGCGCGGCCGCCCTCGGTGACCACGTCCTCGCGCTTCTTCATCGCCATCGGGGTGACCGAGGTCATCGGCTCGACGCCGGACACGTCCACCGCGCCGAGCTGCTCGACGAAGGCCAGGATGGCGTTCAGCTCACCCTGCAGCGGACCGACCTCGTCGTCGGTGACCGCGATCCGCGCCAGATGCGCGATGCGCCGAACCGTCTTCTCGTCGACCGACATGCCGTCCCGTTCGTCCCTGCCCGGGAGGCATCCCCGGCGCCGCGCCGGGCTATAGCACTGCGCTTCGACGCGCCGCAACGCGGGCGGTGGTTCGTTTGGGCGCGCTGTGGGAAGAGTTCCAGTCAGATCAGGCGGGATCAGGTCACCACGTGGTTCGGCGTGACCGACATCTCGATGGTGATCCCGGCCTGACGAACGGGCCTGAAGACCGATTGCGAAACGCCGAAGACCAGGACCTCGAAGGCCAGAAGCAGCATCCAGCACTGCTTGCGGCTCATGGTCTGCTTGCGGCGAGGCGGAGTCGGAGCGCTGGGCTGGCCGATCGTCGACATGGCGATACCCGAACAGTGGATTAACGAAGCCTTAACCTCCCTATTCGCGAACGGCTGCGCGCGCATCCGTGTCGATCTGCGGATAGGGTTAAGGCTGTGGACGGTGGAGTGGGTTCGATGTGGGAGCAGGTGTTCACGAGCCTGTCGGCGGGTTTTTTGGCGCAACCGGCGGATCTCGACCGCGCCGCCGCGGAGCTGGGCTTCCCCCTGCCCGCCTCCTACCGCAGCTTCTGCGAGGCCTGCGGCATCGGCTTGGCGGCCGAGCAGTTCCGGATCGCCGTGCCGGCGCCGTTCGAGGCCAGCGATCTGGCCACGCAAGCCGGGGTGATCGCCATCAGCGTCGGCAACGCCGTGGCGATGCTGGAGGATGGCGGCGAGCCACACCGCTTCGATGTCGAGGATGGCGATCCGGCGGTGATCGAGCGCGCCTGCTTCTTCGGCGCCGGCGAGGACGGCAGCTTCCTGTTCTGGGATGTCGCCGGGACAGGGGAGGAATACGATATCTGGCTGCTCGCCCCCGACCTGGAGACCGTGCGCTTCGGCGGCGAGAACCTCACCGACTTCTTCACCCGGGTGACGGGACCCTCCGCCGCCCTGGTCCTGGGACCCGGCGCGACGCCCCTCCCCGCGCGGTTCGAGGGGATCTCGGAAGCCACCCTGGCGCGGGGCGCCGGGCTGGCGTAGGGCCAAACCATGAATTTCGACGAGATCCGCACCTTCGCGGCCGCATCGCGCGGTGGCGCGCGCCTGATCGGGGTCGATCTCGGCACCAAGACGATCGGGCTCGCCCTGTCGGATCTCGGCCGCCAGATCGCGTCGCCGCTCGAGACGATCCGGCGGGTGAAGTTCACCCCGGATGCGCAGCGCCTCGCCGCGCTCTGCCGGCAGCACGCGGTCGGCGGGCTGGTGATCGGCCTGCCGCTGAACATGGATGGCAGCGAGGGGCCTCGGGTTCAGTCGACCCGCGCCTTCGTGCGCAACCTCAAGCCGATCATCGACATCCCGCACGTGTTCTTCGACGAGCGCCTGTCCACCGCCGTGGTGACCCGGGCGCTGATCGAGGCGGATGCCTCGCGGGCAAGGCGGGGCCAGCTCGTGGACAAGCTCGCCGCCGCCTACATCCTGCAGGGCTGCCTCGACGTGATGCGCAACCTCGCCGATACCGACGCCGACCCGGTCAGCGACTGACCATCGAGACCGCCCCGCTGCCGTGCCGTTCGATCCGGCCGTCGAGCTCGAGCTCCAGCAGCACGGTCTGCACCACCCGGGCGCCGACCCCGGCGCTGCGCGCGAGTTCGTCGGTGCCGACCGGGCTCGGCCCGAGCAGCGCGATGATCCTCTCGCGCTCGTCGGTCGGTTCGCTTGGTTCAGAGGCTGGCGAATCGGCATGGAGATCCGGGCCGGTCGAGCCATCGGGCAGGATCGCGCGCCCTTCCAGGTCGATCTCGTCCCAGAAATCCGCCTGCTCGGCGAGGTCCGGCCTTTGCCGGGCGGGGGCGGCGTCAGGATCGGGACCGCGCTCGATGATCGGGCCGATCACGTCGAGGACGTGGTGCACCTCGGCGACCAGCGTGGCCCCCTGGCGGATCAGGTCGTTGGTTCCCTCCGCCCGCGGATCCAGGGGTGAGCCCGGGACAGCGAAGACCTCGCGGTTCTGCTCGAGGGCGTAGCGCGCCGTGATCAACGAACCGGAGCGGCGCGCCGCCTCGACGACGATCGTGCCGTAGGCCAAGCCGGAGATGATCCGGTTGCGCCGGGGGAAGTCGCGGCCCCGCGCCTCCCAGCCCATGGGCATCTCGGCCAGCACCGCCCCGCCCTCCCCCAGGATCGCGTCGACCAGGGCAGCGTGGGCGGCCGGATAGATCCGGTCCTGGCCCCCGGCCATCACCGCCACGGTGCCGGTGTGGAGGCTGGCCTTGTGGGCCCGCGCGTCGATCCCCCGGGCAAGGCCCGAGACCACGACGAGCCCGGCCTCGCCGAGGCCGCGGGCCAGCCGCTCGGTGAAGGCGAGGCCCGCGGTCGAGGCGTTGCGCGACCCGACCAGGGCGACCGCCGGGCGGTTCAGGATTCTTGGATCGCCCCGCAGCGCGATGAGCGGCGGAGCCGCGTCGGCGCGCTGGAGCAGGTGCGGGTAATCCGCCTCGCCGGTGGCGAGCAGGCGTCCCCCGAGGCGCGCCAGGGCGGCGACCTCATCCTCGGCCTGAGCCCGGCTCGGCGGCTCGATGCGCCGGCCCTGGCGCTTGGTCAGGTCCGGCAGGGCGTCGAGGGCGGCAGCCGCGCCGCCGAAGCGGTTGATCAGGGTCCGAAAGCTGCGCGGGCCGATCCCTTCGGTGCGGATCAACCGCAGCCAGTCGAGGCGCTGGGCATCGGTGAGCTGCATGACGCCCCCCAGCGTCGCGCCATCGGGCGCGCTACTAGCCCTTCTGGCCGATACGCCCTTCGGTGCCGGCCGCGAGTCGCCGGATGTTGGGAGCGTGCTTCCACCATAGCAGCAGGCCGAGCAGCAGGAACAGCACAGCTTGTGCCGGCGCGCCGAGCGCCCACAGCACCAGCGGCGTCGCTGCCGAGGCCGCCAGGGCGGCGAGCGAGGAATATTTCAGCGCGAAGGCGAGGCCGAGCCAGATCGCCGCGAAGGCGGCCAGAGCCGGCGGGCTGAAGGCGAGCAGCACGCCGATGAAGGTCGCCACCCCCTTGCCGCCCTTGAAGCCGAGCCAGACCGGGAAGAGGTGGCCGAGGAAGGCGCCGAACCCGGCGGCCAGGGCCGGGCCCTCGCCGAGGAACTGCCGGGCGATCAGCACGGCCGCCGTCCCCTTCAGGGCGTCGCCGAGCAGGGTCGCGGCGGCGAGGCCCTTCCGGCCGGTGCGCAGCACGTTGGTCGCGCCGATATTGCCCGAGCCGATCGCCCGCACGTCACCGAGTCCGGCAAATCGCGTGAGGATCAACCCGAACGGGATCGAGCCGAGGGCGTAGCCGAGGGCGAGGCCGCCGAGGGCGGCCGGCGTCGCGAGATCCTGGAGCATCAGGCCGCCGCCGCGAGATCGTCGATGGCGTGGACGATCCGGCCGTCGACCAGCGTCAGCACTGCGGCGCCCTGGAGACGCGCCTCGTCGAAGGGCGAGTTCTTGGAGCGGGATTTCAGCTGGCGCTTGTCGAGCACGTAGGGCAGGTCTGGATCGATCAGCACGAGGTCGGCCGGTGCGCCGACCGCCAACCGGCCGGCCTCGCGCCCGAGGATCCGGGCCGGGTTCACGGTCAGCGCCGCGATCAGCCTGTTCAGCGCGAGGTCGCCGGTATGGACCAGGCGCAGGGACGCGCCGAGCAGGGTCTCGATTCCGAGCGCCCCGTCCGCGGCTTCCGCGAAGGGCAGGCGCTTGGTCTCGACATCCTGCGGATTGTGGTCGGAGACGACCACGTCGATCACGCCCTCGTTGAGAGCCTGCACCACCGCGTGCCGGTCGGCCTCGTCGCGGAGCGGCGGCGAGAGCCGGCAGAAGGTGCGGTAATGGCCGATGTCGTTCTCGTTCAGCACGAGGTTGTTCACCGAGACGCCGCAGGTTACCGGCAACCCATCCTGCTTGGCCCGGCGCACGATCTCCACCGAATCGGCGCAGGAGATCATCGCGGCGTGATAACGGGCGCCGGTCAGCCGCACGAGGCGGATGTCGCGCTCCAGCATCACGGTTTCGGCCTCGCGGGGGATGCCCATCAGCCCGAGGCGCGAGGCAAGCTCGCCCTCGTTCATCACGCCCTCGGCGACGAGGTCGGCATCCTCGACATGCTGCATCAGCAGGGCGTCGAAATCCCGCGCGTAGGTCAGGGCGCGGCGCATCACCTGGGCGTTGCCCACCGCGTGCAGCCCGTCGGTGAACGCCACCGCGCCGGCTTCCTTGAGCAGCCCGAACTCGGTCATCTCCTTGCCGGCCAGACCCTTGGTGATCGCGGCGGCGGGCAGGACATGGACGCTCGCGGTGTCCCGGGCGCGGCGGAGCACGAAGTCGACGATCGCCGGTCCGTCGATCACGGGGTTGGTGTCGGGCATGCAGACCAGCGTGGTGACGCCGCCCGCCGCCGCTGCGGCGCTGGCCGAGGCCAGGGTCTCGCGATGCTCGGCGCCGGGCTCGCCCACGAAGGCGCGCATGTCGATCAGCCCCGGGGTCAGGACCCGGCCGCGGCAATCAATCCGCGCCGCCTCGGCTGGGGCGCCGGGCGGGGCACCCTCGGCGATGTCGGCGATGCGGCCGTCTCGCACCAGCACGGCGCCGCGCGTCTCGCGGCCCGTCGCCGGGTCGAGGAGGGTCGCATTGGTCAGAAGGGTGCTGCTCACAGGGGCGTCCTCGCGGATGAGGCCGGGCCGTCGAGGCGCATGGCCAGGCCGGCGGCTGCCATATGGGCCTTGGCCTCAGCGATGGTCGCCTGCCCGAAATGGAAGATCGAAGCGGCCAGAACCGCGCTGGCGCCGCCTTCGGCCACGCCGGCCACGAGGTCGTCGAGACCGCCGACCCCGCCCGAGGCGATCACCGGCACGGTCACGGCGTCGCTGATCGCCCGCGTCAGCGCCAGGTCGTAGCCGGAGCGGGTGCCGTCCTTGTCCATGGAGGTCACCAGCAACTCGCCCGCACCCTTTTCGGCGACCAGCCGGGCGAAGGCGACCGCATCGATCCCGGTCGGCTCGCGGCCGCCATGGGTGAAGATTTCCCAGCGGGCCGGCTCACCGGCGCCGGAAACCCGCTTGGCGTCGATCGCCACCACGATGCACTGCGCGCCGAACTTTTCCGCCGCCCTTGCGACGAGGTCCGGGTCCTTCACGGCGGCGGTGTTGATCGCGACCTTGTCGGCGCCGGCCAGCAGGAGGGCGCGGACATCCTCGACGGTGCGCACGCCGCCGCCGACGGTCAGCGGCATGAAGCAGGCCTCGGCGGTGCGGCTGACGATGTCGAGCAGGGTGCCCCGGGCTTCGCGGCTCGCGGTGATGTCGAGGAAGCACAGCTCGTCGGCCCCGGCCGCATCGTAGACCTTCGCCGCCTCGACCGGATCACCCGCATCGCGCAGCCCCTCGAAGCGGACGCCCTTCACGACGCGGCCGTCTTTCACATCGAGGCAGGGGATGATGCGGGTTTTGAGCACGAGCCCTCGGCGGTCCGATCAGGATTCGGGATCGATCGCGAACGGCCGATCCATGATGTCCTGATACGTGTAGGGGCAGGTCTCTGGGAAGCGTTTCAGCGGCAGACCGGTCTCTTTTGCAGCCTCGAGCCGAGCGCGGCGGTAGGCTTTCTCGATGGCTTCGCTCAAGCGAACCTTCAGTCCTGGGCTTTCGTCCAACTCATCGACCGCATGGACGCGATGGGACGCGATCGAGATCGCCCAGCTGCGGGTGCGTTTCGCGGGCTGGTGGTCGATCTTGAGCATGTGCAGCAGCACCACGCGCAGAGCGCTTACCAGGCTCGCGAACTGGCTCTTGCCCAAGCTCTCGATCTCCTCGGCAAGATTCTCGCGGTCGAGGCCGGAAAGGTCGCCAGCGCGCAAACGAGCGCCCTGCTCTTGCGTCCAGGTGTAAAAATCGTCCTCGTAGGCCGTGCCGGCTGGGGCGAGCCCAGTCTTCAACGTCGTCATCGAAGCCTCCCGAGGCGACCTACACCGACGGGGCAAGCCTATCACGCCGCCGGGCCGCGCGCCTGCGCGATCGCGGCGAGCGCCGCCTGCGGGTCGATGCGTCCGTCGTAGAGCGCCCGCCCGGTGATGGCGCCGGCGATGAGGGCGCAATCGGGCTGGAGCAGGCGGTGCACGTCGTCGATCGAGGCGAGGCCGCCCGAGGCGATCACCGGGATCCGCACGGCCTGGGCCAGCGCCAGCGTCATCTCGACGTTGAGACCCTTCAGGATCCCGTCGCGGGCGATGTCGGTGTAGATGATCGCCGCGACGCCCGCGTCCTCGAACCGGCGGCCGAGCTCTTCCGCGGTCATGCTGGAGGTCTGCGCCCAGCCCTCGACGGCGACGCGGCCGTCCTTGGCGTCGATGCCCACCGCGATCTTGCCGGGATGCAGGCGCGCCGCCTCCCGGACGAATTCGGGATCGCGCACGGCGGCGGTGCCGATGATCACCCGGGCGACGCCCTTGGCGAGCCAGCCTTCCAGCGTCTTCATCTCGCGGATGCCGCCGCCGAGCTGCACCGGGATCTTCACGCGGGCCAGGATCGCGTCCACCGCGGCGGCGTTGCGCGGCGCGCCCGCGAAGGCGCCGTCGAGATCGACCACGTGGAGCCACGGAAAACCCTGATCCTCGAAGGTCGCGGCCTGGGCGGCCGGATCGTCGCCGAAGATCTTGGCCTGGGCCATGTCCCCCTGGATGAGGCGGACGCAGCGTCCCTCCTTCAGGTCGATCGCCGGGTATAGGATCACGGGTGCTGTCTTCCTTCTCGTCGAAGCCGAACCGCGCTCAAGGGCGCCAGTTCAAAAAGTTCGCGATGAGCGCCAGGCCGAGGCGCTGGCTCTTTTCCGGGTGGAACTGCGTGCCGGCGATGTTGCCGCGGGCGACCATCGCGGTGACCGAACCACCGTACTCGGCCTGCGCCACCACGTCCTCCGGGCGCTCCGCGGCGAGCGCGAAGCTGTGCACGAAATAGGCGTGCAGGCCGTCCGCGCCGGTGGGAATGCCGGCGAGCAGCGCGTGGTCGCGGGCCAGCCGCAGGGTGTTCCAACCCATATGGGGGATCTTGAGGGCCGGATCGGAGGGGCGGATCGGCGCGACATCGCCCGGGATCCAGCCGAGACCCGGCGTCGTCTCGTATTCCAGCCCGCGGCTCGCGAGCAGCTGCATGCCGACGCAGATGCCGAGGAACGGCCGGCCGGCGACCTGCGCGACCTGGATCATCGCCTCGACCATGCCGGGGACGGCATCGAGCCCGCGCCGGCAATCCGCGTAGGCGCCGACCCCCGGAAGCACGACACGGTCGGCGGCGGCTACCACCTCTGGGTCGGAGGTCAGGCAGATGCGTGTGTCGCGTCCGCTCTCCCGGGCGGCGCGCTCGAACGCCTTGGCGGCGGAATGGAGGTTGCCCGATCCGTAATCGATGATCGCGACCGTCTCGGTGCTCATGCGCGTCTCGATGGGAAAAGCGTCACCGGGCGACTTCCTGGGCTGGGAACAGGCCGATCACCGGTTCGGTGCGCCGGGCCGGGCCGGCCGGGAACGGCGCGCGCGGCGCCGTCGCGGTGGCGTCGAGCCATCGACCGAGGGCGCGGGCCTCGGCTTCCTCGGGTGTGGCGGCGATCACCGCATCCCGGGTCGGCCAGCCCCGGCGGGCGAGCGTCCAGCGGCGCAGGCTCGACGCTTCGAGGCCGATCAGCCAGGAGGCCAGCAGGGTGACGATCGTGGCGATCCCGGGCGGCAGCCCGAGCAGATGGCCGACGCCTGCCAGCGCCAGGAGACCCGCGAACACGATCAGCGCTGCGATCCAGAGGCGATGGAACAGGAACCACAGAACGCTGAACGCGAAGGCCGACCACGCGAAGCCGTCCCGCACGAGCACGGCCCGGTCCAGGCCGATGGACTCGCCCGGCCGCGCATCGGCCGGCAAGTGGAGCGTGTAGCTGCGCATCCGCATCGCGGGACTCCCGGTGAGAGCGCTCGGCGACGGCGGGACCGGCCGTCTTAAAGAGCGCGACGAAACGATGGTCTTACAGGGAGCCCTTCGTGGAGGGAACGCGGCCCTCCTCGCGCGGGTCGATCGCCACCGCCTTCCGCAAGGCGCGGGCCAGCCCCTTGAAGCAGCTCTCGGCGATGTGGTGGGCGTTGTCGCCGTACAGGGTCTCGACGTGCAGCGTCAGCCCGGCATTCATCGCGAAGGCCTGGAACCACTCGCGCACCAGCTCGGTGTCGAACTGCCCGATCTTCTCCACCCGGAAGGTGGTGCGGAACACCAGGAACGGCCGGCCCGAGATGTCGACGCAGACCCGGGTCAGCGCCTCGTCCATCGGCAGGTGGATATCGGCGTAGCGCGTCACCCCGCGCTTGTCGCCGAGGGCCTTGGCGAAGGCCTGGCCCAGCGCGATGCCGCAATCCTCGGCGGAATGGTGTTGATCGATATGCAGGTCGCCGTCGACCTTAACGTCCAGGTCGAACAGGCCGTGCCGGGCGAACAGGTCCAGCATGTGGTCGAGGAAGCCGATCCCGGTGGCGATCTTCGACTGGCCGGTCCCGTCAAGGCCGACGCTGACCGCGATATCGGTCTCGGCGGTCTTCCGGCTGATGGAGGCGCTGCGCATGTATTTCGGACTTTGTGGCGGGGCGGCTGGAGCCCCGAAGGCCTTCTAGAGCCTGTTCTTCGGCGATCGCAAGGATCGTCGTTGGGACGGGCGCAAAACATGGGTTTCCGAAGGGCTGTCGCCCTTTGGCGGGGTGCAGGGCGGTACCCCGCGCTGCGCAGGGCGGCGCTTTACGGGCGCAGCACCCGCCCGGCCACCGCGTCGAGCTTGGCGAGCAGCGCCGGATCGCGGGCGGTTGGCGCGGTCATGATCGCGCCGTCGAGCGCCCGGTGCGAGCCCGCTGGGCAGGGCTCGCGCTCGGCCGGGAAGTCGCGGGCGAGCCGCGCCACCAGCCGGGCGGCCGTGTCGGCATTGGTTCGGGCGACCGCAATCACCGCGGCGACGTCCACGGCGTCGTGGCCGGGGTGCCAGCAATCGTAGTCGGTGACCATGGCGATGGTCGCGTAGGTGATCTCGGCCTCGCGGGCGAGCTTGGCCTCGGGCATGTTGGTCATGCCGATCACGTCGAACCCTTGCGCCTTGTAGGCTCGGGATTCGGCGAGTGAGGAGAATTGCGGCCCGTCCATGCAGACATAGGTGCCGCCGCGATGGACCGCGACGCCCTCCGCCTGGGCGGCGTTGGCGATCCGCGCCTGCAGCCCCGGGCCGACCGGGTGGGCGAGCGAGACGTGGGCGACGCAGCCATCGCCGAAGAATGACGAGGCGCGGCCGTGGGTGCGGTCGACGAACTGGTCGACCAGCACGAACAGGCCCGGGGGCAACTCCTCGCGGAACGACCCGCAGGCGGATAGGGCGACGAGGTCGGTGACGCCGGCCCGCTTCAGCGCGTCGACATTGGCGCGGTAGTTGATGCCCGACGGCGACAGGCGATGGCCGCGTCCGTGGCGAGCCAGGAACACGACCTTGGTGTCGCCGATCCGCCCGATGCGCAGGGCATCCGAGGGGTCCCCCCAGGGCGAGGCGACGCGTTCCTCGCGCACGTCCTCGAGCCCCGGCAGATCGTAGACGCCGGACCCGCCCATCACCCCGAGCACCGCTGCCGTCATTCTGCTGTCCCATTGTCTCCGCGACGCTGTCGGAGTGCCGCATATCCCATCCAAGCACCTCATCCTGAGGTGCCGGAGCGAAGCGGAGGCCTCGAAGGAGCCTCCAGAACCCATGACGATCCCTGGAGCCCTCCTTCGAGGCCCGCATGCGCGGGCACCTCAGGATGAGGTGGTCGGGTAAGATCGGTGTCGCCGAGAGGTCGCCGTTTGCGTTCGCCGAGCGGTAGCACGCGGCCACAGCACAAAAAAGATGGGCCTCCCGCAGGAGGCCCATCTGGCAAAGTCGGTGCTGGATCGGCTTAGAACGTCTTGTGCAGCTCCGGCTGGAGGCCGTGGACCTCGCCGCCGACATCCGCCCAGACCTTCTTCTTCACGTAGTAGAGCAGCCCCGACAGGATGATCAGGAACAGGATCACCCGGAAGCCCAGAGCCTTGCGGTCCATCATGTGCGGCTCGGCCGCCCACATCAGGAAGGCCGCGACGTCCTTGCCGTACTGGTCCACCGTCTCGGGGACCACGGGCTGGCCGGCGTCAGTCTTGGCGTAGGTGACCTGCCCATCGGTGATCGGCGGCGGCATCGCGATGATGTGGCCGGGATAATACTTGTTGTAGTGGCCGCCATCGGGCACCGAAAAGTCCTTCGGGGCCTCCTCGTAGCCGTTGAGCAGCGCGTGGATGTAGTCGGGCCCCTGCTCCGAATACCCGATGAGCGGCAGCCAGTCGGTCAGGAAGTACAGCGAGCCGCGGGAGAAGGTCCGCGCCTTGGCGATCACCGAGAAGTCCGGCGGGGCCTTGCCGCCATTGGCGGCCGCCGCGGCCTGGTCGTTCGGGAAGGGCGGCGGGAACGTGTCGGCCGGGCGGCCGGGCCGGTCGAACATCTCGCCGGAATCGTTCGGGCCGTCCTTCACCTGGTAGGTCGCGGCCAGGGCCTTGACCTGCGCGGCCGAGAAATCCGGGCCGCCGTCCTGGGCGAGGTTGCGGAAGGCGACCAGCTTCATCGAGTGGCAGGCCGAGCAGACTTCCTTGTAGACTTGGAAGCCGCGTTGCAGCTGCGCGGTGTCGAACCGGCCGAACGTGCCGGCAAAGCTCCAGTTGACCCGGCCCGGGATCGGCCCGCCATGCCCTTCCTGGGCGGAGGCCGGTGCAGCCCCGGTGAGCAGGGCCGCGACCGCGAAGGCGGCGGTGGTCGAGAGGACGCGACGCATCATCATGGTCCTGCCGTCAGCCCTTCGTCGTCGGAGCGGCGGCGGCGCCCGCCGGCATGCCGGAGCCGCTCACCTGCTTGCCCGGCCCGGTCACGCTTTCCAGGATCGAGGCCGGAAGCGCCTTCGGCGTCTCGAACAGGCCACAGAGCGGCATGACGAGCAGGAAGTGGGCGAAGTAATAGGCGGTGCAGATCTGCGACGCGAGAACGTAGCCCCCCTCCGGCGGCTGGGATCCGAGCCAGCCCAGGAGGAAGGTCGCGCCGATGAACACCCAGAAGAACTGGCGGTAGATCGGCCGGTAGTTGCACGAGCGCACCCGCGACCAATCCAGCCACGGCGCGAAGGCCAGGATGATCACCGCCGAGAACATCAGGATCACGCCGCCGAGTTTGCTCGGGACCGCGCGCAGGATCGCGTAGAACGGCAGGAAGTACCATTCCGGCACGATATGCGCCGGTGTCACCGCGGGATTGGCGGCGATGTAGTTGTCGGCGTGGCCGAGATAGTTCGGCTGGTAGAACAGGAACCACGAGAACAGGATCATGAACACGCAGGTGGCGAACACGTCCTTCACGGTGGCGTAGGGGGTGAACGGGACCGCGTCCTTGCCCGACTTGATCGGGATGCCGGCCGGGTTGTTCTGGCCGGTGACGTGCAGCGCCCAGACGTGGAGCACGACGACGCCGGCGATCATCCAGGGCAGCAGGTAGTGCAGCGAGAAGAACCGGTTCACGGTCGGGTTGCCGACCGAGTAGCCGCCCCAGAGCAGGGTCTGGATGGTGTCGCCCACCACCGGGATCGCCGCCAGGATGTTGGTGATGACGGTGGCGCCCCAGAAGCTCATCTGGCCCCAGGGCAGCGTGTAGCCCAGGAAGGCGGTCGCCATCATCAGCAGGTAGATGATGACGCCGAGGATGTAGAGCACTTCGCGCGGGGCCTTGTAGGACCCGTAATACAGCGCCCGGAACATGTGGACGTAGACGGCCACGAAGAACATCGACGCGCCGTTGGCGTGCGCGTAGCGCAGCAGCCAACCGTAATTCACGTCGCGCATGATCTTTTCAACGGAGTTGAACGCGCCGGTCGCCGACGGCTCGTAATGCATCGCCAGCCAGACGCCGGTGATGATCTGGATCCCCAGGAAGGCCGCCAGGATCGCCCCGAAGGTCCAGAAATAGTTGAGGTTCCGGGGGACAGGGTAGGCGATGAAGGACGAGTGCACGAGGCCGGCGATCGGCAGCCGGGCCTCGAACCACTTGGCGACGCGGCTCTTCGGGACGTAGGTGCTGGCAGTTCCGCTCATGTCCGCGTCCCTCTCACGCCGCTTCCTTGCCGCCCTCGCCGATCCGGATCTTGGTGTCCGTCTCGAAGGCGTAGGGCGGGATCGGCAGGTTGATCGGCGCAGGCCCGTGGCGGACGCGCCCGACCGCGTCGAACTGCGAGCCGTGGCAGGGGCAGGCCCAGCCCTCGAAGTTGCCCTGGTGGCCGATCGGCACGCAGCCGAGATGCGTACAGTTGCCGTACACGATCAGCCACTGATCGTGGCCGTTCTTGACCCGGGTCGGGAACGCTGCCGGATCGATCATCGCCGAGAGCGGGACCGCCTGCATGTCGGTCACCTCCTTGGCCGTCAGCTTGCGCACGAAGATCAGCTTGCCGCGCCAGAACACGTTGACGATCTGGCCGTCCTGGATCGGCGTCAGGTCGACGTCGATCGGCGCGCCGGCCGCGATCGTCTCGGCGTCGGGCGCCATGGACGAGATCAGCGGCCAAACCACGGAGGCCGCGCCGACCGCGAGGCCGGCGCCCGTGGCGAGGAACAGGAAGTCGCGACGGCTGCCCTCGTGAGAGCTGCTATCCCGGCTGGCGGGAGCGGTGGTGGTCGCCAAGATTCGGAACTCCGTGCGTTGACGTGAGGGCCGCAGGCGCCCTGCCCTGATGTTCCGGCCAGGCCGCGATCAAAGCATTATCGTTCTAATCTGAGCAAAGAGACCGTCTGCCACCCCCAAGTCAAGCTGCCGGATCAGCCACGGTGACGCGGTTAGGTCACGATCGTTGTCATATGTTGCCGGATGTCGCCTCGGCTGCTCCGCTATGCCGCGGTGGTGTCGAGGCGGGTGGTGCCGTCATCCAGAAAACCGCCCGACTGACGCGCCCACAGGCCGGCATAGACGCCGCCCCGGGCGACGAGTTCGGCATGGGTGCCCTCCTCGACGATTCGGCCGCGGTCGATCACCACCAGGCGGTCCAGGGCCGCGATGGTCGACAACCGGTGGGCGATCGCCACCACGGTCTTGCCAGCCATCAGCGTGTCGAGGGAATCCTGGATCGCCGCCTCGACCTGACTGTCGAGGGCCGAGGTCGCCTCGTCGAGAATCAGGATCGGCGCGTCCTTGAGCATCACCCGGGCGATGGCGATGCGCTGGCGCTGGCCGCCGGACAGCTTGACCCCGCGCTCGCCGACCTGGGCGTCGTAGCCCCGGCGGCCCTTGTGGTCGACGAGGTCGGCGATGAACCCGTCCGCATGGGCCAGCCGGGCGGCGCGCTCGATCTGCGCCTGCGTGGCGTTGGGGCGGCCGTAGCCGATATTCTCGCGGATCGATCGGTGCAGCAGGGAGGTGTCCTGGCTGACCATGGCGATCGCCTCGCGCAGCGATTGCTGGGTCACCGTGGCGATGTCCTGGCCGTCCACGTGGATGCGGCCGCTCTCGACCTCGTAGAGGCGCAGCAGCAGGCTCGCGAGAGTGGACTTGCCCGCGCCGCTGATTCCGACGAGCCCAACCTTCTCGCCGGGGCGGATCGTCAGGGTGAAGTCCTCGATCACGGTGGCGTCGCCGCGTCCGTAATGGAAGCCGACATTCTCGAACCGGATCTCGCCGCCGGCTACCACCAGTTCGCGGGCGTCCGGCGTATCGACCAGCGCATGTGGGCGCGCCATGGTCTGCATGCTCTCCTGGATCACGCCGACATTCTCGAACACGCCGCGGACGGTCTGCATCACCCAGCCTGACATGGCGAGAAGCCGCAGGATCAGGGCGAGGCCGGCCGAGGCTTCACCGGTGGTCATCCCACCGCTCCGCCAGAGGATCAGGCAGGCGGCGCCAGTCGCGATCAGCAGCGTGCTGTTGAGGATCCCAAGAAGGCTGGTCGTCAGCGTCACCAGCCGGAACTGGTACAGGTAGGCGTCGGTGTGGACCTCGACCGCGTCGCGCACCGTCGCCCGCTCCTCGCGGTCCCGGGCGAACAGCTTCACGGTCAGGATGTTGGTGTAGCTGTCGACGATGCGGCCGATCAGCACCGAGCGGGTGTCGGCGGTCTTGTGAGAGCGGGCGCGGGCCCGAGGCACGAACCACGTCGTCAGGGCGGCATAGGCGCCGATCCAGATCAGCACCGGCAGGGCGAGCCAGGGCGAGATCGAGCCGAACAGGCCGACCGCGGTCACGGCGTAGATCGCCACGTAGAGCAGCGTGTCGATGAACACGACGGCGAGTTCCCGCACCGCGGGGCCGACCTGCACGACCCGGTTGGCGAGGCGACCGGAGAAGTCGCCCTGGAAATACGAGAGCGCATGCCCGAGGGTGTAGAGATGCGCCCGCCAGCGGATCTGGCTGGTGGATTGCGGCACGATCAGCTGGTTGGACAGCAGCTCGTGCAGCCAGATCGTGATCGGCCGCACCACCCCGACCAGCAGCAGCACCAAGCCCAACCCGACCGCGTGGTCCGACAGCACGGTGGCCCGGTCGGCCGTGGCGAGCAGGTCGATGAACCAGCGCATCACCAGGTAGAGCGAGGCCTCCACCGTCCCGGCGATCACCGCGATGACGAACAGGGCCACCAGGGCGGCGCGGATCGGGTGCAGGTAGAACCAGGCGAAACCCAGGACTGTCCGCGGCGGGGTGCGCGTCTCGTCGAAGGGCGCGAACGGATCGACCCGGCGCTCAAGCCAATTCAAAACCATGTCTTTGGGGGCGCACCGCTACGGGAAGCCCACATGTAAGCATGGGCCGCCGCCCGCCAAGCGCGCGCGGTCGTCGCGGCGCCGGCTTCGCCGAAAAGATTCCCTATTCAGGATCCGCCTCTCGTCGCGAAGCCGGCGACCCGGCCGGACCCGCGGCCGGGCTCTACGCGATCAGCGCACCAGGGCGAGCGTGGCGCCCGACTTGGTCAGCGCGCCGTCCAGCGATCCGCCGCCTTGGCGCAGACGCGCCGCCACGGTGCCGCCGGGCTGGTAGAGATAGACCTCGCCATCGCGGAAATCCCAGGCCGAGACCCGGGCGAGGTCCTTGTTGGGGCAGCCGGAGGCCGAAGCCTTGTACAGGTCGAGGGCCGGCGCGCTCGACAGAGTGACTTTGCAGCTCGCGCCGGTGGCGTCCTTGGCGTCCCAGCTGCCGACCACCGAGGCGCGGCCGCTCGTGACCACCGGCGGCGGCGGCGCGGGCGGCGCCACCGGCTCGGCGATGACGGTGGGCGTGTTGGGTGCCGCATTGGCCTGGGCACCGGGTGGCGGCGGCGCGTCGGGGCTCGCGGTCGCGCCGGGCGGCGGCGCGAGCGGCGCCGCGGTCACGGTCCCCGACGGGACCGCCTGGACCGCGTCGAGGGACGCCTGCGAGGGCGCCCGGCCCCGCGGGCTTTCCAGACGGGTCGTGGCACAGGCACCCAGGGTGGCGCTCAGGCAAAGGGCAGCGAAGGTCGGCAGGCTCGGGCGCAGCATCGGACCACTTCGGATCAGGCTTGGGATAGCGCGCAATGACGCTTCGCCCCTGACTCGGTGCCAAATGCGCTGACCGCAAGGCGGCTGTCCCGGCCGCCGCCGACTCCGCTGCGGAGGAGCCGCCTTTTCGCCCCGGTGTGGCCGGCGCGCCTCACCGTCCCGCGGTCAGACCACCCGCTCGACCATCATCTTCTTGATCTCGGCGATCGCCTTGGCCGGGTTCAAGTTCTTCGGGCAGGTGTTGGCGCAGTTCATGATCGTGTGGCAGCGGTAGAGCCGGAACGGATCGTGCAGAGAGTCGAGCCGGTCGCCGGTGTTCTCGTCGCGCGAATCGATCAGCCAGCGATAGGCCTGGAGCAGGGCCGCCGGGCCGAGGAACTTGTCGCCGTTCCACCAGTAGCTCGGGCACGACGTGCTGCAGCACGCGCACAGGATGCACTCGTACAGGCCGTCGAGCTTCGATCGGTCCTCGGGGGTCTGGCGCCACTCCTTCTCGGGGGCCGGTGTCTCGGTCTGGAGCCAGGGCTCGATGGCGGCGTGCTGGGCGTAGAAGTTGGTCAGGTCCGGGACCAGATCCTTCAGCACCGGCATGTGCGGCAGCGGGTAGATCCGGACCGCGCCGTCCTTGTCCTTGCGGGTGAGGACCGGCAGGGCGTTGTCCGGGCTCTTGCACTCGTCGATGCCCATCGTGCAGGCGAGCGCGTTCTGGCCCTCGATGTTCATGGCGCAGGAGCCGCAGATGCCCTCGCGGCAGGAGCGGCGGAAGACCAGCGTCGAGTCGACCTTATTCTTGATCCACAAAAGCGCGTCGAGGACCATCGGGCCGCAATCGTCCCGGTCGACCTGATAGGTGTCGATCCGCGGATTGGCCCCGTCATCCGGGTTCCAGCGGTAGATCTTGAAGGTCTGCAGGTTCTTGGCGCCGGGCGGCGGGGCCCAGGTGCGACCCGGGGTGATCTGGGAGTTTTTCGGAAGGTTGAACTGGGCCATAAGTCTTATCCGTCGATGGCGATCGTGCCCAAACCGGGCCGCAGGCGGGTTTGGCCCGGTTCGATCGTGAGGATTGCGCCGCCAACCAGAGCTTCACCGGCCGCGGCGATGGATTGGAGAACCGAAGTGCCGACCACCAACGGGTCGGTGTTGTCGAGCCGTAGCTGCACGACGCTGGGCGCCTTCAGCCCGCGGGTCGCGACTGCGGCACCGAAGTCCAGATCGGCCGTGAAGACAGTCCGATCATCCTCGGCCGCCCAGATGAGGATATCGTCGTCGAGGGCGTCGACGGCTCCGACGTTCCGCCAATGTACGGCGGAGTGACCCTGCTCGGTCAGGAGTTGTGCCCATTCCGGCGACAGGTTCACATCGACGACGAATCTCACGCCGCCTCCTCCGATGTCACGGCAGAGGTGGTGATCGCGCGTTCCGAGGCGAGCCAAGCCGCATAACGGATAGCTTCGAGCACATCCTCCCGATCGATATACGGGTACATCTCGAGGAGCCGTTCCATCGTGACACCAGCCCCAAGGTTGCCGAGGATCATGGAGGCGGTGACGCGCATCCCACGGATACAGGCTTTCCCGCCCATCACCCGTGGATCGACGGTGATGCGGGAGAAGCCGGTGATGCGCCGTGTCGTGTCGCTCATGACGATCGCTCCTCGCTCGGATGTTAGTACACCCGCGCCTTCGGCTCGATGTACTGGATCTCATTCGACATCGTGTAGGTGTGCACCGGCCGGTAATCGATGTTGACTTGGTGCCGGCCCTCGTCGAGCCAGGAGAGGGTGTGCTTCATCCACTCCTTGTCGTTGCGGTCCGGAAAATCTTCGCGGGCGTGAGCGCCGCGGGATTCCTTACGGTTGGCGGCCGATTCCATCGTCACCACCGCCTGGCCGATCAGGTTGTCGAACTCCAGGGTCTCCAGGAGGTCGGTATTCCAGACCAGCGACCGGTCGGTGATCTTCACGTCGGCGGCGGCGTTCCAGACCTTGTGGATCAGGCCCTTGCCCTCCTCCAGCACCTCGCCGGTGCGGAACACGGCGCAGTTGTTCTGCATCGTCTTCTGCATCTCGGCGCGCAGCTCCGCGGTCGGCGTCGAGCCGTTGGCGTTGCGGAAGCGGTCGAGGCGCTCGAGTGCCTTGTCGGTGGCGCCCTTGGGCAGTTCCTGGGCCCGGCCGTTCGGCTCGACGATCTCGGCGCAGCGCTTGCCGGCGGCGCGGCCGAACACCACGAGGTCGATCAGCGAGTTGGAGCCGAGGCGGTTGGCGCCGTGGACCGAGACGCAGGCCGCCTCGCCGATCGCCATCAGGCCAGGCACCACCGTGTCGGGGTTGCCATCGCGCAGCGTCAGCACCTCGCCGTGATAGTTCGTGGGGATGCCGCCCATGTTGTAGTGCACGGTCGGGATGACCGGGATCGGCTCCTTGGTCACGTCGACGCCCGCGAAGATCTTTGCGGATTCCGAGATGCCGGGCAGGCGCTCGTGCAGGATCTTCGGGTCGAGGTGGTCGAGGTGCAGGTAGATGTGGTCCTTGTTCTTGCCGACGCCGCGGCCGTCGCGGATCTCCATGGTCATGGAGCGCGAGACCACGTCACGCGAGGCGAGATCCTTCGCCGAGGGGGCGTAGCGCTCCATGAAGCGCTCGCCCTCGGAGTTGGTCAGGTAGCCGCCCTCGCCGCGTGAGCCTTCGGTGATCAAGCAGCCCGCGCCGTAGATGCCGGTCGGGTGGAACTGCACGAACTCCATGTCCTGGAGCGGCAGGCCGGCGCGCAGCACCATGGCGTTGCCGTCACCCGTGCAGGTATGGGCCGAGGTCGCCGAGAAGTAGGCGCGGCCGTAGCCGCCGGTGGCCAGGATGGTCTGCTGAGCGCGGAACCGGTGGATCTCGCCGGTGGCCTGGTCGAGGGCGATGACGCCGCGGCAGCGGCCGTCCTCGTCCATGATCAGGTCGAGGGCGAAGTACTCGATGAAGAAGTCGGTCTGGTTCTTCACCGCCTGCCCGTAGAGGGTGTGCAGCATGGCGTGGCCGGTGCGGTCGGCCGCCGCGCAGGTCCGCTGGGCGGTGCCCTTGCCGTAATCGGTGGTCATGCCGCCGAACGGCCGTTGGTAGATTTTCCCCTCTTCCGTCCGGGAGAAGGGCACGCCCCAGTGTTCCAGCTCATAGACGGCGGCGGGGGCGTTGCGGACGAGGTACTCGATCGCGTCCTGGTCGCCGAGCCAGTCCGACCCCTTCACGGTGTCGTACATGTGCCAGCGCCAATCGTCCGGCCCCATATTGCCGAGCGAGGCCGAGATGCCGCCCTGCGCCGCCACGGTGTGCGAGCGGGTCGGGAACACCTTGGTGATGCAGGCGGTGCGCAGGCCGGCCTCCGAGCAGCCGACCGTGGCGCGCAGGCCCGCGCCGCCGGCGCCGACGATCACGACGTCGAAGGCGTGGTCGTGAATGGTGTAGGCAGGCCCGCTGCCGTTGGTGCCGTTGGCGGCCATGATCGGCTCCTCGAAATGCGTGATGGCGGGGTTCAGGCCGGCTGTCCGAAGCCGATGCGCAGGACCGCGTAGAGGCAGGCCACGGCCACCAGGACCGCGTAGGCGTTGTTGGCGAACACCGCGGCGATCTTCGTGCCCTGGCCGTGCACGTAATCCTCGATGACCACCTGCATGCCGATCCGCATGTGGATCGTCACCGACAGGAGCGCCAGGATCAGGATGATCGAGACCAGGGGCTTGGCGATCAGGTGCGTCGCTTCGACGTAGCCCCGGCCGGCCATGCTGGCGACGATCACCACGAAGGCCAGCATCAGGACGACGTTCGCCGCCGCGGTCACCCGCTGCTGCCACCAATGGCCGGCGCCGTGATGGGCGACGCCGAGGCCGCGGACGCGGGCCCGCGGGGTGCGGATGGAGACGCGGGTGTCCTGGCGGATCTCTTCCTTAGCCATGCCGGCCTCCCCTCAGCGGACCAGAAGGGCGACCGCCCAGATGACGACGGTGAGCGCGACGGACCCGATCAGGGTCATGCGCGCCATGCTCAGGCGCTTCTCCCGGTCGAACCCGACACCGGTATCCCATACCAGATGGCGCAGGCCGCCGAGCATGTGGTGCATCAGCACCCAGGTGTAGGCGAACAAGATCAGCCGGCCGATCAGCGAGCCGAAGAACCAGGCGACGTAGGAATAGGCGACCGGTCCTGAAGCAAGCGCCACGAGCCAGATCGCCACCAAGGCAGTGCCTCCGTAAAGCGCGATGCCGGTAAGACGGTGAAACACCGACATCGCCATCGTCCAGGTCAGGCGATAGATCTGGAGATGCGGTGAAAGCGGCTGTGCCACGGTCGGGCGGGCGGTGGGTGCCATTGGGTTGAAGCCTCGCAGCTGCGAACTGGACCGTCTCTAATCTGGTGGTAGCGCTAGTGCCTGCGGGCGCAAGCCGCAATGTGTCATGCTGCGCCGCACAGTGGGGCGCGTGTTGATAGCGCGGCGGATCTGTCACTTGAGTTGGCCCAGCAAGCGCCACCAGGCGTAATCGAGGGGCGCCGCGATCACGAGCGAGGCCAGGCCGAAGGCCAGGGTGAGTCGCGTCGCGTCCCGCAGGCGCACGCCGCCGAGCTCGCTGGCGAACACGATCGGCGGTGCCTGGTAGGGGAAGAACAAGGTCGAATAGCCGATCACCTGGATCGAGACGACGGCCAGGGGCGAGAGGCCGCTGGCATTCGTCATCTCGCCCGCGAGCGCCGTGTACAAAGCCGGTGCGCCGTTGGCGGTGACCAGCAGCGTCAGAAGCGTGCTGATCCCGGTGAGCACCGCGAAGTTCTGGGTCGGCGCGTCGGGGCTGAGCGGCGCCACCGCGAGCAGCCCATGGCCGAGCCGCGCCCCGAGCCCGGTCTCGTTGACCAGGGCCACGAGGCCGAGCAGGGCCGCGATGTAGAAGCAGGTCCGCAGGTTCACCTGCTGGAACGCTTCCGGAGGCAGCACGCCGACCCGCGGCAACAGGCAGATCACCGCGGCGGCGAGCCCGACCCAGGCCGGGGCGAGCCCGTGCAGGCTGTCGGTCATCCAGAGGGCCAGGGTGCAGGCCAGGATCACTGCGAGGCGCCGCTCGGCGGCCGAGACCGGCGGCAGGATCGGCAGGGCCTGGGCGTCGGGGCTGAGCCGGTCTGGGAACAGGCGCACGATCAGCGCCACCAGCATCACGCCCTTCACCAGGGCCAGAACCGGTGCGTGCAGGACGAAATAGGACAGGTAGGAGAGGTGCAGGCCGAGCACCTGCTCGGCCGAGCCGGCCATGACCAGGTTCGGCACGTTGGCCGGCAGGATCGCCGCGGACAGGATCGGGGTCGCCACGCCCACCGCCAGGACCGCGCCGGTCCGTCCCGGACGGCCGCGCGCCAGACCGAAGCCGTCGCAGAGCGCCAGCGTCACCGGGATCATCAGGGCGATCCGGCCCAGGTTCGACGGCATCACGAAGGCGATGAGGAAGCTCAAGGTCACGAGGCCGGCGATGAAATGCGCGTAGGAATCCGACAGGCGCGTGGCTAGCGCCCGGGCCATGCGTGCGCCGAGACCGGTTCGGGTCATGCCCTGGCCCACCACCATGCCGGACAGGACCAGCCAGAAGGCCGAGGCCGAGAAGCCGGAAAAGACCGTCGCCGGGTTGCCGAGACGCAGCAGCATCGCCAGCCCGAAGAAGGCGAGCGCCGTCACGATCTCCGGCAGCAGGGCCGTCGCCCAGAGGCCCATGCACAGGACCAGCAGGGCGGCTGTCGCCGGAACAATCGCCTCCCCGCTCATCCGACCCTCCCACGCCGCGACCTGACGCGGGCATGGGCCGGTTTGGAACGGTTCGCAATTCGGGAGTCTGCGACATAGCCTTCGCGTGGGACGAAGGCTGACGAGGCCGGGAGACTGAACCAGACGAGAAAAAGCCCGGCCATTGCTGACCGGGCTTTTTCATCGAGATGCCGTTTTGGACGGTGCGGCGCTCAGTAGCCGTAGCCGTAGGTGCCGCAATAGGCCGGATCGTAGCCGTAGCCATATCCGCCGGCGCAGCTATCGTCGTAGCCGTAGCCGAACCCGCTCAGGCCGTAGCCGACACCCAACCCGAGGCCGACGCCCGCCAGGCCGTAACCCAGGCCGCGTCCGTACCCGCCGCCATAGCCACGCCCGTAATAGCCGCGATTCGCGTAGCCACGACCCGCGAAGCCGCGGTTTCCGATCACGCCGCGCCCGCCATAGACGGAGCCGCCGCGCTGGAAACCGCCGCCGCCGAAGCCCCGGCCGCCAGTGATCCCCGGTGCGCCGACACCCGCGCCGCGGAACCCGCCGCCACCCAGGCCGGCGCCGCGGAAACCGCCACCGCCAAGTCCGCCACCGCCAAGTCCGCCACCACCGAGTCCACCGCCCCGGAACCCACCGCCGCCGAAGCCGCCGCCATGGAAACCGCCGCCGCCGCCGTGAAAGCCACCGCCGCCGCCGAAGCCGCGGGCGTCGGCGCTCGCGGGAACGAAGGCGAAAGCCGCCAAGAGTGCAGTCGATGCGAGAGCAAAGCGCTTCATCGAAAAGTCCAATCCTTGAGAGGAGTATGACTTTTCAACGTCCCATAGATCCAACGTATCCACGTTCGATGATTGATGATGGCGTGTCAGTCCGTCGCTGCTTGGCAGTTCAGCACCGAAGGCGGCGAAAGCTGGGCCGTATTCACGAGTGAACGCACTTTACCGGAACGGCGGCTCGTCGAAGCTGCGCAGCTTGCGCGAATGCAGCCCGTGCCGGTCGGCGCGGAGGGCGTCGAGGGCCGCCAGCCCGACCCGCAGGTGCTCGGAGACCGCCCGGTCATAGAAGGCATTGGCGGCGCCGGGCAGCTTGATCTCGCCGTGGAGCGGCTTGTCGGAGACGCAGAGCAGCGCGCCGTAGGGCACGCGCAGGCGGAAGCCTTGGGCCGCCACGGTACCGCTCTCCATGTCGACCGCGATGGCGCGCGACTGGTTGATCCGCCGCCGCTCCTGGCTGAACCGCAATTCCCAGTTGCGGTCGTCGTAGGTGACGACCGTTCCGGTGCGCAGGCGGCGCTTGAGCGCGTCGGCCTGTTCGCCGGTCACCAAGGCGGCAGCGCTCTGAAGCGCGACCTGCACCTCGGCGAGCGCCGGCACCGGCACGTCCGGCGGCACCAGCTCATCGAGGATCCGGTCCCGGCGCAGATAGGCGTGGGCGAGCACGTAGTCGCCGATGGTCTGCGACTGCCGCAGGCCGCCGCAATGGCCGACCATCAGCCAGCAATCCGGGCGCAGCACCGCGAGATGGTCGGTGATCGTCTTCGCGTTCGAGGGTCCGACGCCGATATTGACCAGGGTCGTGCCCTGCATGGTCCCGTCCGCCCCCCGGGCGACGAGGTGATAGGCCGGCATCTGGTGGCGGTGCCAGGGCGAGGCCGCGATCACCGCGGCGGGATCGGCCGTGGCGGCCTCCGCCCGGCTCACCGAGAGGCCACCGGGCAGGACCAGCCGCTCGAAGCCTTCTTCGCCCGACGCCAGCCGCTCCAGCCCGTGGCGGACGAACTGGTCGACGTAGCGGTGATAGTTGGTCAGCAGGATCCAGGGCTGGACGTCGCGCCAGTCGCAGCCCGTGTAGTGGACCAGGCGGCGCAGGGAGTAATCGACCCGCACCGCATCGAACAGGGCCAGCGGCAGCGGCTCGCCGTCGATCAGGTCGAAGGTGCCGTCGGCGATCTCGTCGCCCACTAGCGACAAGAGCGGGACGGGGAAGTAGGTGGCGAGTTCCGCGCCGTCGACGGCACGCCCGCCGGCATCGAGCCCCGCCTCCAGCACGTAGGGATAGGGAATCTCCTGGGCGCTCAGGCCGACCTCGATCTGGATGCCGTAATCGTCGATCAGCGGCTGCAATTGCCGGGTGAGATAATCGCGGAAGAAGGCCGGGTGCGTCACCGTGGTGGCGTAGGTCCCGGCGGCCTGGAGCTTGGCGGTGGCGCGGCGCACCCGCGGCAGCGGCCCGGCGGCGCGGTAGCTGATCCGCAATTCGGGATAGCGGAAGGCGAGGCGCTCGGTGGCGT
The DNA here is from genome assembly GCF_022829425.1 of Methylobacterium sp. J-072. Classification (NCBI taxonomy): domain Bacteria; kingdom Pseudomonadati; phylum Pseudomonadota; class Alphaproteobacteria; order Hyphomicrobiales; family Methylobacteriaceae; genus Methylobacterium; species Methylobacterium sp. J-072. The sequence continues at coordinate 25,054 of NZ_JAKSYK010000096.1, forward strand.
CCGGCGGCGGGCCGCCCGCGAGGTAGCGCTCCAGCGCCTGCCGCAGGGCGCCGGCCGCGCCGTCGTAGAGCTCGACCAGCCGGTCGACCGCGCTGCCCGCATCCGCGACGGCCTGCATCGGCCGCAATTCCCGCTCGATCATGAAGCCTCCCGTCCTGGGCTCGGCTCTACACCGGCCCGACCGGGCGCGCGACCCGGGCGTAGGACCTGGGCTTGCGGCCGGACGGCTCTTGCCCGAGAACCGGCGCGGGATGCGAGGGCGCGGAGGTTCCTTGAGCGCGGACGAGTTCGGGATTCGTCCCGGCGAGGAAATGGCGGCCCTGCCCGCCGACTTCGACGCCGGCCTCCACTTCATCGGCCGGCTGCGCACGCCCTGGCAGACGCGCCGGGACTGCCCGAAGAACGGCCTGCAGACTGATGACATCTGTACCGTCGAAGTCGACTCGGCTTACCGGCCCGGCCTGCGCACCATCACGGGCTGCACGCACCTGATCCTGCTCTACTGGATGGACCAGGCGACCCGCGGCCTCGTGGTGCAGCAGCCGCGCCACGCCGATGGGCCGCGCGGCACCTTCGCGCTGCGCTCCCCAGCCCGCCCGAATCCGATCGCCCTCTCGGTGGTCGAGCTGATCGAGCGCGCGGGTGACACCCTGAGGGTGCGGGGCCTCGATTGCCTCGACGGCACACCCCTCCTCGACATCAAACCCTATTACGCGTCGACCGATTCGCGTCCCGAGGCACGCGTCGATCGCGCCGGCGCCGAGCCGTGAGGCGACGGCTCTTCGCGGTCCTCGCCGTCCCGGCCCTGCTGGCGCTCGGAGGGCTCGCGGGCTGGTCCCTGCACAGGCCCGCCGCCGATGCCCGCGCCTACGCGGTGATGCGCGGCATCGCCGTCCAGGTCAGCCTGGACGAAGCGCCGCCCGATTACGTCTTCTGGGCCGGCGATTCCCAGGTGGAGTTGCAGCCCGGGAGTCAGCGACCGTGCGGCGTAGACTTCGTCAACGGCGGCTTCAGCGGCGCCACCGCCGCCGCCTATCTCGATCACCTCTCCGGCCTGACGTTCCGGCACAGGCCGAAAGCGGCCGCTGTGACGATCGGGACCAACGACATCCTGCTGAAGAACACTCCGCGCTCGGCCGAGGCGGCCGCGCGGTTCGAGGCGACCGTGGAGGCGATCGTGAAGCGGCTCCAGGCCGTGAGCCCGCGCGTGGTCGTCACCGCCCTCCCCCCGATCGGCCGCGAGAGCAGCCGCTTCCTCGATGCCGCTGCCGTGCCGGATTATTCGCAGCGTCTGCGCGCCCTGTGCGCCCGCCTGACCTGCACCTTCGCGGACCCGTTCGCGTCGCTCCGGGACGGCGAGACCGGCTACGCCAAGCCCGGCACTCTGCGCGACGGCCTGCACCTCGCGGCCTACCGGCCGGCCATGGCGGCCCTGGAGCCGGTTCTCTGCGCGCCGTGAGCAATCCGTGCGGAAGGCGCTTCGTATGACGCTTGGTGCGCAATCGCCTTTGCGTGCCTGCTAAAAGTCATGGCGCTTCTGCTGCCCCCTCCGCTCCTACGGATCGGCCACCCTCACCGTCATTGCGAGCAAAGCGAAGCAACCCAGGGCAGCGCGACCTTTGAAACCGTGGCGCCACACTGGGTTGCTTCGCTGCGCTCGCAATGACGGAGTGGAGAAGTGATGACGGCGCGAACCTTCAACCTTTGATAAGCGACACCGCGTGCTCGAAGTCTATCTAACCGGTCTCTCCGTCAGCGGCGGCTTGATCCTCGCCATCGGCGCGCAGAACGCGTTCGTGCTTCGGCAAGGCTTGCGCGGCGAGCATGTCGCGCTCGTCTGCGCCACCTGCGCGGCCTCCGACGCGCTCCTGATCCTGGTGGGCATCACCAGCTTCAGGAGCATCGTGGTCCTCGCCCCCTGGCTGCGGCCCGCGATGCTGTATGCCGGCGCGGCCTTCCTGATCTGGTATGGGGCCCGCAGCCTGCGGTCGGCCTTGGCGGCCACGGAGGCGCTGCAACCCGCCCCGGGATCCGCCGCCGGCCTCGGGCGGACCCTCGCCACCTGTCTCGCGCTGACATGGCTCAACCCGCACGTCTATCTCGACACGCTCCTGCTGATCGGCTCGATCTCGACGCGCTTCCCGGGCCAGGAACCCGCTTTCGCGGCCGGCGCGATGACGGCCTCGGTCGCGTTCTTCTTCTCGCTGGGCTACGGCGCCGCGATCCTCCGGCCCCTATTCGCCAAGCCGGCCGCGTGGCGCGTGCTCGAAGGCGTGATCGCGCTGACCATGTGGGTTCTTGCGGCCGAGCTGCTGTTGGATGGGCGGTAAGAGGCTGGCCGCAGCGTTTCCTCTGTTCAACCGGCCGGAGGGATTATAGCGATCGAGAACAGATTGGAGGCGGCCATGGGCAAGGTTCGGAAAGACCTCGTTCAGAACGATCACACGCGTCTAAGCGAACGCGGTTTGACTCGTTTCCAGGTCGTCGGCCGCGATGCAGATCGCGATTTGATACGGTCGCTTGCCAGACGATTGGCGGAGGACACGCCCGCAGCCTCCGCTTTGAGAGCGTCTGTCAGCGAGTCGATCGCCGGCGGGATTTCGGGCAAGGGCGGACTTCTATCGGCTCTTCGATGCTCGCCGTTTGTCGGTGCCGATCTCAATCTGACGCGGCCGCGCAAGCCTATTGATGCCGCGCAGCTTCAATCGCTGACGGCAGCGATGCCGCCCCAACCCCAGAGCGCGGTCGATTGCGTGCGATCGATGCGGGACGGTGATCGCTACTGATGCGCTTCCCGGAATCATTGCTGACCGGTTCGCGACCCTCGCCCGTCACTCCCACTCGATCGTACCCGGCGGCTTCGAGGTGATGTCGTAGGTCACCCGGTTGATGCCCTTCACCTCGTTGATGATCCGGGTCGCGACCCGGCCCAGGAAGGCCATGTCGAACGGGTAGAAATCGGCGGTCATGCCGTCCACCGAGGTGACGGCGCGCAGCGCGCAGACGTGGTCGTAGGTGCGGCCGTCGCCCATCACGCCCACCGTCTTCACCGGCAGGATCACCGCGAAGGCCTGCCAGATCGTGTCGTAGAGGCCGGCTTGGCGGATCTCGTCGAGATAGATCGCGTCGGCCTTGCGCAGGGCCTCGAGCTTCTCCGTCGTGATCGTGCCGGGGCAGCGGATGGCGAGGCCCGGGCCCGGGAACGGGTGACGGCCGACGAAGGCGTCCGGCAGGCCGAGTTCCTTGCCCAGCACCCGGACCTCGTCCTTGAACAGTTCGCGGAGCGGCTCCACGAGCTTCATGTTCATGCGCTCGGGCAGGCCGCCGACATTGTGGTGGCTCTTGATCGTCACCGATGGGCCGCCGGTGAAGGACACGCTCTCGATCACGTCCGGATAGAGCGTGCCCTGCGCCAGGAACGCCGCCCCACCGATTTTTTTCGACTCCGCCTCGAACACATCGATGAACAGGCGGCCGATGGTCTTTCGTTTGACTTCCGGGTCGCTGACGCCCTCAAGCGCCGACAAGAACATCCCGCTCGCTTCCACGTGGACCAGCGGGATGTTGTAGTGGTCGCGGAACAGGGCCACGACCTGCTCGGCCTCGCCGAGGCGCAGCAGCCCGTGATCGACGAACACGCATGTGAGCTGGTCGCCGATCGCCTCGTGAATCAGCACCGCCGCGACGGCGGAATCGACGCCGCCCGACAGGCCGCAGATCACCTTCTCGGAGCCGACCTGCTCGCGGATCTTGGCGATCGCCTCCTCGCGATAGGCGCCCATGGTCCAGTCGCCGGAACAGCCGGCGATGTCGCGCACGAAGTTGCGGATTAGCAGGGCGCCGTGCGGGGTGTGGGCGACCTCGGGGTGGAACTGCACCGCGTAGTAGTTGCGGGCCTCGTCCGCCACGGCCGCGAACGGCGCGTTCTTGGAGATCGCCACCGTGGAGAAGCCGTCCGGCAGCTTGGTGACCCGGTCGCCGTGGCTCATCCAGACCGGGTAGCGCTCGCCCTTGTGCCAGACGCCGTTGAACAGCGGGCAATCGGCCAGGATCTCGACCTCGGCCCGGCCGAACTCGGCATGATGCCCACCCTCGACCGCGCCGCCGAGCTGGGCCGCCATGGTCTGCTGGCCGTAGCAGATCCCGAAGACCGGCACGCCCGAAGCGAAGACCGCTTGCGGCGCCCGGGGACTCGCCTCGACGGTCACCGATTCGGGGCCGCCGGACAGGATCACGCCCTTCGGCTTCTGCTCGCGGAACGCGGCCTCGGCCTTCGTGAAGGGGACGATCTCGCAATAGACCCCTTCTTCGCGCACCCGCCGGGCGATGAGCTGGGTCACCTGAGAGCCGAAATCGACGATCAGGATCTTGTCGTGGTCGGTGTTCATCGCGGGCGATTATCCGAAGGCCGGGGCGCACGCAACGCATGCGCCCGTCTCAGGCTGGGGATCGCCGCGCAAGGCGTGCGCCAACGGCGACTTGGTCAATCGAAGTTGCGGACCTTGGCCGAGCCGCCTAGGCTGATCGCGGGCTTGGCCGGCGCGCCCGCGAGGCTGACCTTCTTCTGGCCCGGCAGGGTCTTGGCGCGCAGCTCCGGCGCGACGGTCGGCGCCGGCTTGGCGGGCTTCAGATGCGCCTGTCCGTGGATCACCGAGCCGATCTCGCCCGCGACCCGGATCAAGTCCTCCCGGTCGCAGGACCGGGCGACCTTCAGGCCGAGCTTGTGCATGTGGCTCTTGCCGTAGAGGTAGGCGGCGAGCTGGGCGCGCTTCAGCGGTTGGATCTGCTCCAGGATCATCGGCAGGTCGAACTCGTCGGCCCGGTAGACCTCGCCCAGAACCTCGAGGCTCACGGGGCAATCGACTTCGGGCTCGGCGCCGCTGGTCGGATGCGATTGCGTCATGGTTGCCTCTCGGGAAGCGATGGATCGGAAGCTGGCCCGGATGCCCCGGAGCCGGGGTCGGTTTCAAGCCCTGACGGTGCCGTCAGGTCCGCAATCCTGGCCTGCGCGGGGCCAGGGGTCGCAGGCACCGGCGCGGCATCCGCCGGTTTCCAGGCGCCGAGGCAGCCGGTGCAGACGGATTCGATGACTGCGCGGGCATGGGCCTGACGACGCGCCCACAGGGCCTCGCGGGCGGTGCGGTCGCCCTCCGGCGTCGGCCGGATGCGGATGAACAGCGGCTCCTCCGCGAAGGCCGGCCCCGGCATGGCCGTCAGCAGCACGAGCAGCGCAAGGGCGAGAATGTTTGAGCCCGGAACCGGCTGCGCCGCGCGTGTCATGCCGCCTCGTCCCTCCGGCTGAGCCGATCCGGAGATCTCGCGCGTCATGGTAAACCGCCGCTTAACGCGAGGCGAGCGGTTCCGCTGCCGGCGCGACCGTCTCCGCATCCCGCGAAGCCCGACGCCGGTCCTGAGCGCGGCCGAGCCAGAGGCTGTTGAGCAGCCAAGCGACGGAGAGCGGCACCGCCGCCCCGGCGATGCCGGTGCTGCCGAACCCGAGCCCCTGGATGCCGGTGAACGACCACGCGCCGACCTGATCGCCCAGGCGGTAGACCACGGTGTCGATGAAGCTCTTGGCCTTGTAGCGGTCCTCCCGGGGGACCACGGTGAACAGGACCTCCCGGATCGGGCGGGCAATCGCAAAATTGCCCGCCCGGCGCAGGACCTGGAACGCCACTATCACGCTGATGGTGGGCGAGACCGCCAGCGCGGCAAAGCCCAGCACGCTGAAGGCCGGCAGCAGGGCGAGCGTGATCCCAACGCCGAGGCGCTTGACGATCCGTCCGGTCAGGAACAGCTGCACGCCGAGGGTCAGCACGTTCACGGCCAGGTCGACGCTGGCGAAGAACGCGGTCTGGGCGCCCCGGTCCGGGAAGCTGCGTTTGGCGATGCCGGCCTGCTCGAAATACAGGAAGGTCGAGGTCACCGAGAACAGCAGCAGGAACAGCGAGATGTTGAGCAGGTAGGGCGAGGCCAGGGTGCGGGTGACGCCCGCCAGCACGCTGCCGCCGATGGTGCGGTCCTGGCCGTCGTTGGCGGTCTCGCCGCTGCCCGGCACCGCATGGAGCCGGGCCGACAAGGCGGCGAGCCCGCGCATGCAGAACACCGCGGCTTCCAGGAGCACCACCGCACAGAGCATCAGGCCCCAGGTCGGCACATTCTTGGCGAGGATCGCCGTGGTGGCCGAGCCCGTGATGGCGCCGAGCGTCGCCCCGGCCGCGATGAAGCCGAACAGGCGCTTGCCCTGCTCGTTCGAGAACACGTCGACGATGGTGGCCCAGAAGATCGAGACCACGAACAGGTTGAAGATCGACAGCCAGACGAAGAACACCCGCCCGATCCAGATCCCCCATTCCGGCGGCGCCAAGTACAGGGTCAGCGCGAAGGCCAGGATGTTGGCCGCAAAAAACCGGTAGGTGATCGGCACAAACCGCGCCCGCGGCATGCGCTTCACCAAGTAGGCGAAGGGCAGGTTCAGGGCGAGCATGCCGACCAGGGTCGCGGTGAACAGCCAGGGCAGGTTCTCGATGCCCCCGGCTACGCCCATCTGGTCTCGGATCGGGCGCAGCACGTAATAGGCGGCCAGGATCGAGAAGATGTAGGCCCAGGACCAGGCGAGGGCCTGGCCCTCGCCGGGGCGGATATCGATCAGGCGCGCGAGTGGGCCACGGGGAGTCGAAGCCTCAGCCATGTTTCTTCCCTCCCCTCTCTGCGGGGGAGGGTGGCCCCCGAAGGGGGTCGGGAGAGGGGAGCGCCGTGTCCGGAAAGGGCACGACACGCGTGAAACCCTGAAGCGTCGCGCTGCCCCTCTCCCGACCCCTGCTGACGCAGGAGCCACCCTCCCCCGCAGAGGCCACGATGTTCACAGATCGGCTTGCGAAAGCCGCGACGCGCCCCCTCTCCCGTGCGGGAGAGGGTTGGGGTGAGGGACCAGGTCTTTCCGGAAAACGCGCATCCCTCACCCTGTCCCTCTCCCGCACGGGAGAGGGGACCCGCGCCACATCCGGGGATGTGTGAATCCGATAGCCCGCAGAGGGGGGAGGGAGAAGCGGCGTGGTTTCCCCCGTCACTTCCCCAGCCCGAGCTTCTCGCGCAGCTCCGGCGCGGTCGCCTCGTGGCCGAAGCCGGACGACCCCATGGCGAACTTGTCGGCATCCTTGAGCGGACCGACCACCACCGGGTCGAAGCCGGCATCGCGGACCAGGCCCTCGGCCACCTTCACGGCCGCGGCATCGTCGCCCGCGATCGGGATCGCCATGCGGCCGCCCGGCCGGTCCTTGCCGCCATCGGCGCCCGCCTTGGCGAAGACCTTGTAGTTGGCCGCGTTGAACGCCCGGACCAGCTTCGCGCCCGGGAAATACTTGGCCGAGGTCGTCCCGATGCCGTTCGCCTGGACCTCGTCGTAGAGCGCGCCGTCGCGCTTCTGCGTGGCGTTGCCGGCATCAAGCACGACCTTGCCGGCGAGCGAGGCCGCGAGATCCTTCGAGAGATCGGGATAGGCCTTGTAGGGCACCGCCACGAACACCGCCTCGCCGAACTTGATCGCCTCCTCGGGTGTCCCGGCCTTGGCCTTCGGCCCGAGCTCCGCGATCATCGGCGCCAGGGTCTCGGGGTGGCGCGAGGCGAACATCACCTCGTGACCGTCCTTGACCCAGAGCGTGCCGATCGTGCCGCCGATATTCCCGGCCCCGATCACCCCGATCCGGATTTTTTGGGGATTTTCTTGGGCCAGGGCCGGTATCGCGGAAGCCGTGAGAAGGCCGGCGGCGAGGGCGAGCGCAGCGCGCCGCGTGGTGCGATCAGACCGCATCGATAAACGTCTCCAACTGCTTGCGCTGGGCCGCGTCCGGAAGCGGGCCCCGGGCGGCGGCGAGGTTGTCCTCGACATAGGCCACCTTCGCCATGCCGGGGATCGGGCAGGTCACGGCCGGATGGCCGAGCACGTATTTCAAAAACACCTGCGGCCAGCTGGTGCAGCCGAGATCCTTCGCCACCGGCGGAAGCTCCTTGCCCTGCACCGCCTTGAACAGGCGGTCCCGGCCGAAGGGCACGTTGGTCATCACGGCCACGCCCTTCTCGGCGGCGAGCGGCAGCACGCGCTCGGCCGCGGCCCGGTTGTCGATGGCGTAATTCACTTGGATGAAGTCGAGGGTCTCGCGCTTCATCACGGCCTCGAGCGCGTCGAGCTGGCCGTCCCGCCAGACGGTCACGCCGACGTAGCGGATCCGCTTGGACCCCTTCAGGTCACGCAGCACCGCCAGATTCGCGTTCACATCGATCAGGTTGTGAACCGCCACGAGGTCGAGGTTTTCGACATTCATGCGCTTCAACGAGCGCTCGAACTCGGCCAGCGTCGCGTCGCGGCCCTGGGTATCGACCTTGCTGGCCAGAAAGATCTTCTGGCGCAGCCCCGGCTCGGCCAGGATCAGGCCGAGCACATCCTCGGCGGTGCCGTAGCTCGGCGCGGTGTCGATCACCGAACCGCCGAGCGACACGAAGCTCTGCACGGCGGCCTTGAGCGGCGCCACAGCCTCAGGATTGGGCTCGACCTCGTAACGCCGCGAGGTGCCGATGCCGATCGCCGGCAGCATCTCGCCGGTGGAGGGGATCGGCCGTCGGATCAGCGGCTCGGCCGCCCAGGACAGGCGCCCGGCGAGCGGCGCGAGGGCGGCGGCCGCGAGCACGGCACGACGGGATACGGGCATGGCCGGCCTCCGGCGGTGTCAGGACACAACCGGAAGATAGGGCGGCATCCAGGGGATGTGTATTCGTTATTCTCACGCTTGCGCGAGCGCCGGTCTGGACTCCGCTATGGGCGGATTGCATTCTGCCGGTCCGGCCTGCGACTGGAAAAGAGCGCAGCGCGACCGCCATTGGTTCGCGCGGTCTGTGCTTCCGTCAGCGCCTCATGCCGGATCCGATCTCAGGCACGCTGGCGTTCGATCCCGACGCTCGACGCCTCTTCGGGCGAATCCCGAAATTGGGCGCCCTCCGTGTCCGGCGCAAGGTGGAGCCGGTACTCTTCAATGGCAAGAAACGCACGGTGAGCTGCCTGCGGATCGATGCCGTCGCGCGTCACGATCGTCTGGAAATCGATGAACAACCGCGCGATTCGCCCCTCCTCCGAGAGGGTTGCCAGCCCGGATGGGTCCGCACCCGCCCGCATCACATAATGCTTCGACACACTGGCATTGTCCGTCGCCGGCACCACGGCGATCTGCCCGGCCGTCTCCGGTTTCAAGCCTGCCCAACGGGCCGGCGTCCACACGATGATGGCCTCGATCTGCTTCATGTCTGCCTCCGTTGCTTAGGAATGATTTACCTCGACCCTAGCTCCCAAGATATTTCTGGAAGATTTCACATAAAATGATGCATTGCAACAGGATCTACGTCCGCATAAGTCTAGACATATAAGTAAAGTTTTCGACAATCGTCGGTCGTGTCGAGATTTTTTTAACAAAATTATTGTTCGTTGCAAAGTTTTACACGATCCGATATCTAAGTCCATAATTATGTACGTCGGCTATATAGAATTGGAACTAAATGAGAAATCTTCATGCCTAATTTGATCGCCGGTTTGCAAATGAATCCTACCAATGCGGCGCATGATCAATCTTACGTCTCGCGCCATCAAAGTAAGCACCATGAAGCGATCCGAAAAACGCTTGGTTTGAGAACCGCCTTCTTGCCGTCAAGGCCGCTTCGAGCTCGCACGGACCGTTACGGTCGATATGCGCCGTCGAGAAATCCCGATCGCTCTCCTCCATCCAAAAATGCACCAGGCAGCGGCCCTCGAACGGTCGTCGCGATGACGGCATGACCCTACGGCTTCGGACCGTCTCCCGCATCGCGGGTGCCTCCAGCATCGTCCAGGAGATCGGATCAGAAACGCTGCTGTAGAGCATCGTTCCGGAAGCCAGCCACCCCCGGATCGGGTGGGCCTCAATCCTCCTCGGGCGGATCCTCGAACGCAGCGCCCTCGGTGTCCGGCGCGATCCGAAACCGGTACTCGTCGATTGCCAGGAAGGCGCGGTGGGCCGTCTGCGGGTCGATGCCGTCGCGTACGACGATCGTCTGGAAGTCGATGAACAGCCGCGCGATTCGGGCCTCCTCCGACAGGCCGGCCAGCGCCGGCGAACACGCGCCCGCCTGCATGATGTAGCGCTTCGCCGCGCCGTCCGTGTCGGGCACCGGCAGCACCACCACCTGCCCGGCCGTCTCGGGCCGCAGCTCCACCCAGCGGGCGGGCGTCCACGCAATGATGGCCTCGATCTGCTTCATCGGCTTCTCCGGCGACTCGGGATGATCCGCCTAAGCATCATTTGCCGGAGGGGTCACCGGGTGGGCGGTGAAAATGTTGCCGGATGTGGGAAATGCGGTGGGGGCATCCGCATAGCCGCACGCTCGCAATGACGGAGGACCGCTGTAACCCTGCGGATATGCTCAACTCCGCCCTCATCCTGCGGTGTGGGGTGTTCGATCTTTCAACGCGCGACGGACGATGCGCACCATGAAAAAAGAGTCGCTCCGGAAAGGCTGCGCGCCCTCCCCCCCCCCTCTGCGCTACGATGCTCCCACATCTGCGGACGAAGCGCGGGTCCCCTCGCCCCGCTTGCGGGGAGAGGCCCACACGGACCTCGTCGTCCGTGTGGGAAGCGCAGGCGAAGCCGGAGCGGCGGTGAGGGGGTGGTTCCGGACGAGGCGCGCGTTCGGAACCGCCCCCTCACCTTCGGCTGCCGCCTCGCTTCGGCGACGACAAGGTCGCCGAAGCCCTCTCCCCGCAAGCGGGGCGAGGGGATACCCGCATCGATGCTGGAGCCGAAGCAGGGGCCGTCGCGCAAAAAGGGACGAACTCGATCTGTGAATCCGCTAGCCCCTCCGCGGGGGAGGTAGGCCCGAGAAGCAAGTCGGAAAGGGGAGCTACGGTTCAGAACAAAGCTCCGGCTCGCACGTCGGCTCTGACTTTTTCAGAAGCCGGGATCCCCTCTCCCGACCCGGCCTGACGGCCGGCCCACCATCCCCCATAGAGGGGGAGGGAGACGCGCTTGGGTCAAGCCGATGCCCTCATCCGGAAGACGACGTGTGAACATGGTCGCCCGTGCCGCAGAGGATTGGGGTGGGGGATCAGGCTCTTCCGAAGAGGTCGCATCCCCACCCAGTCCCTCTCCCAAACGGAAGCGGGCCCCGGCGCCTCGACCGGAGATACACTACCGAGCGGCGCCAGCCCTGAACCCTACCGCGCCCGCTCCACCTGCCCGCGAATCTCGCCCTTCGGATTCGCGGCGGTGTGAATATTGAAATAGAGCTTGCCGGCTTCGAGGTCGGCGGCCTTGGAATCGTCCAGGGTCGCCTCGCCGGAGAACGGGCTGCTGGTGGCCGTCACCGGCACCAGCACGCCGGCATTGGCGCCGGCTTGAGCTGGGCCGTGGAAATGCGCGGCTGTGACCGGGCCGGTCAGGCCGCCATAGGTGCCGTTCCAGCTCAGGCGCTTGGTGGCCGGATCATAGGTCGCCGTGACCGCGCCGGTGCCCTTCGAATCGGTCGCCGGGACCTCGCTGCCGCCGCTCAGCGCGGCCTTGTAGGTGATGCTCTCCCCCGCCGCGCGGGCGCCGGAGACGGCAAGCGGCACGGTGAATGCGAGGAGGGCGGCGAAACCGGTACTGGCAAGGCGTGTCATCGAACGCTCCGCTTCGGCACGGCCCCCGAGCGGGGCCACGTGTCGCAAGATAGAGGGGCGGCGCCGCACGGGCCATCGGGTTATCGTTCATCCTGGGACAAATGTCCGGCCGCATGCGCCGGCAATGGGGGCGCAATGGCGGTCAGGGACGCGGGCGCCCCGGCGGGCGGGCACGGGCGGGAAATCACGGCCCGGGGCCTCGTGCTCGGCGCGCTGATCACCATCGTCTTCATGGCCGCCAACATCTATCTCGGCCTGAAGACCGGGATGACCTTCTCGTCCTCGATCCCGGCCGCGCTGATCGCGATGGGTGCCCTGCGGCTCGTCGGCGGCGCCGGCATCCTCGAGACCAACATCGTCCAGACCCAGGCCTCGGCGGCCGGCACCCTGTGCAACGTCATCCTGGTCCTGCCAGGCTTGGTGCTGATCGGACATTGGCACGGCTTCCCGTTCTGGGAGACCAGCCTGGTCTGCCTGATCGGCGGCTGGCTCGGGGTGGCTTTCTCGATCCCCCTGCGCCGGGCGCTGGTCACGGGCAGCGACCTCCCCTACCCCGAGGGCGTGGCCGCCGCCGAGGTTCTGCGCGCCGGCCATGCCGAGACCGGCGAGCGCGGCCTCACGACCCTGCTGATGGCCGCGGCCGGCTCCGGCCTCGTCGCCTTCGCCACCAGCGGCCTGCGCATCCTGGCCGAGGGCGTGCTCACCGCTGTCAGTTTTGGCGGTGCGGTGTTCAGCATCGGCAGCGGCTATTCCCTGGCCTTGGTCGGAGTCGGTTATCTGGTCGGCATCGGGGCGTGCCTCGCCCTGCTGACCGGCGTGGTGATCGCCTGGGGCATCATGGTCCCGGTGCTGACCGCCCTGACGCCCCAGCCGGGCCTGTCGCCCGGCGAGGCCGCCCAGGCGGTCTGGTCCGGGCAGGTCCGGCTCGTCGGCGCCGGCATCATTGCGGTGGGTGGGTTCTGGACCGTGGCGACGCTCGTCCGGCCGATCGCCCGGAGCATCCGGTCGGCCTTGGCGGCCGGCAATCCGGCCCGCGCCGCCGCCCGGCAGGATCGCGACCTGCCGCTGCTCCTGGTCGGCGGGGTGGCGCTGGCCCTGTGCCTGCCGCTCGGCGCGCTGTTTGCCGGATTCGCGGCCAATCTCGGCATCGCCGGTCCGATGCTCGCCGCCGTGGTGGCGGCGGGCCTGCTGTTCTGCCTGGTGTTCGGTGCCGCCATGGCGGCGGTCTGCGGCTACCTCGCGGGCCTGCTCGGCTCCTCGACCAGCCCGATCTCCGGGATCGGCATCCTCACCGCCATGGTCGGCGCCGCGCTGCTGCCGCTGCTCCTCGGTCCAGCCGAGGACCCGGGGGCGCGGCGCGTCACCGTCGCGCTGGTGCTGCTCGCGGCCTCGGTGATCATCACCGCCTGCTCCATCGCCAACGACAATCTGCAGGATCTCAAGACCGGCCAGATCGTCGATGCCACGCCCTGGCGCCAGCAGGTGGTGCTGATTGTCGGCGTCACCGTCGGCTCGCTGGTGATCGTGCCGCTGCTGTCGCTGCTCTACGGCGCCTACGGCTTCGTCGGCTCCCTGCCCCGGCCCGACATGGACCCGGCGCTCGCGCTCACCGTGCCGCAGGCCTCGCTGGTCACCCAGGTCGCCGACGGCATCGTGGCCCGCACCCTGCCCTGGCCGATGCTGCTGATCGGCTGCGGCCTCGGCGCCGTGATGGTCGGCCTCGAAGTCGCGCTCAAGCGCCGGGCGTTCAGCTTCCCGGCGCTCACCGTCGGCATCGGCATGTACCTGCCGCTGTCGGTCGAGATGACCATTGGGCTCGGCGGCCTGCTCGGCTTCCTGTGCCTGCGCGCCCTGCGCCGCCGCGGCGCCGATCCCGAGACCCTGGAGGCCTCCCGCCGCCGAGGCGTGCTGATCGCCTCCGGTTTCCTAGTCGGCGAGAGTTTCGTCGGGATCGGCCTAACCGTAATTGATGCGGCCTCCGGACGATCCTCGACCCTGAGCCTGGCCGGGCCGGATTTCGCCCCAACGGCGACTTGGCTGGGCGGCGCGGTCTTCGCCGCCGGATTCTTCGCAGCGTATCGGTTCATCCGCGGTTCCGTCGAAGTCCCCGCGCAGCGAAGCGCCCCCGGCACCCCCAAATTCGGCGCAGAGAACCGTTGACAGCCCGCGCCCGCCCTTTCTATACCCCGCCCGCTGGTTGCGGCCTCTCGGGGCGCGCGCGGCTCGTGGCGGGGTAGCTCAGCTGGTTAGAGCAGAGGAATCATAATCCTTGTGTCGGGGGTTCAAATCCCTCCCTCGCTACCAATAAGTCCCAAGCTTCGCTAAGCACTTAGCGGGGCTTTTGTTTGCCTCGTCCTCTGCAATTTTCGGCTTTAAGTCCTAAGTCAGGCCTAGCGCAGCCAAGAAAATTGTGTGTGGGCGTAACAGTTTGCTGGGCGCTCGGAGCAGCCTAGCGTAGGTCTAGCCCAGTCCTCCGCACTGCAATGACCAGACAGGGTCGTATCGTGAGCCCCCCTGCAAACGACCAGGCCGAGCGCTACCAACTGTTCCAGCGGGCGGGCAGTACCAAGCGGCGGGTGCGCTTCAGCATCAAGGGCTAGGGGCAGTTCAAGCGATCGCTCGACACCGATGACCCGCGAGAGTGCAGCCTCGCTGTGCGTCTTCGGCCCCGCCCTTATCGAGAGCTGCAATGGCCTCGTGGTGGATGCGAGCCTAGCCCACGCCATCGGCTTCTTCGGCAAGCTTAGGGTCGTGGCGCCAACTGGTCGGCGACGCTGGCGTTGCGCGAACGGCGGGATCGGATAGCGCTGGGTCGGACGAGGCCTGCGATATCGAGATGTTCGTGGGTGTCGCGAGTGATTGGTGAGCGTCCAGAAGGTCGACCTCATCCTGAGCCTGTCGAAGGGCTTCTCAAGCCTCGAATGCGCGTTGCTCGCTCGCCGCCGTTTCCGCTTGCAGGCCGAGATCAGGATAGCCTGCTTCGGCTACGGAGACGGCTTCCATAACCCGCTGCGCAGGCATTCGGCGCTCGGTTACCGTTCTCCCGTTGCTGACGAACAGGAGACCCGGCCGGGGATCTGTTACCCGAGCCATCGTTCAGCCAAGCCCGCTAACGTTCACCAAACCGGGGGCCTCCAGCTCTACAGGCAGCCTTCGCCCTCGTGAAACACCCGCCCGGGGTGCGTGGTGGACCACGTCAGCGGGGGCGCCGGCGGAGCGATTTCGAAGACCGGGCGCCCCGCCAGGGCGTTGACGATGACACCGCTGCGCCAAGCCATGAGGCTGAGTTGCGGCTCCGCGATGCCGTGGCTCACGAGGCCGCCGTTGAGGACGAAGATGCGGTGCCCTGCCGGACCGTCCCAGGACGCGGCGAAGTCGGCGCCGATCTCGGGCCGGCCGTCCGCGTCGAGGGTCAGGCGGTCGCGCAGCGGGTCGAGGCAGGGCGGCAGCGTGTAGCGGTAGCCCGTGGCCAGGATGACGAGGTCGGCATGGGCGACCTCGATGCCCCCGTCGAAGCCGTTGCGCATGATCAGGCGGTAGCCGCCCACCCGATCGACATCGAGCACGGTGCGGTGGGGCAGCAGGCTCGTGGCGAGCGGTTTCTCGGCGAGGTGCCGGAGCCCGTAGAGGCGCTGATAGATCGCCCGCAGGGTCGCGGCGGAGATGCCGTCGCCCGCGAGCTTCTGGCGTGCCACCGTGGCGCGGCGGCGGGCCTCCGGCAGGGCGTGGAAGCTGTCGACGTAGCCGGGCGTGAACAGCTCGTTCGTGAACGGGGTCGCGTCGATCGGCTGGAAGTTCGGGCGCCGGCTGATCCAAGTGAGCGCGGCGGGGGCGTCCGCATCCCGGTTCAGCAGGTTCAGCACGATCTCGGCGCCGCTCTGGCCGCCGCCGATCACCGCGACCCGCTTGCCCGCCATCCGGTCGAGGACGAAGGCGGCTTGGGAGCTGTGGACATGGTCGCGCGGGTCGAGTTTCTCCGCGAAGGCGGGAAGGCACGGCTGCAGCCCGACCCCGAGGGCGAGGTTGCGGGCGCGCACGGTTCCCCGGTCGCTATCGAGGCGGAAGGCCCGTCCCTCGAAGCGGATCTCGCGGATCACGGTGTCGAAGCGCAGGCTCGGCAGCCGGGCCGCGACCCAGGCGAGGTACTGCGCGAATTCCCGCCGCGGCACCGCCTCGAACTCGGCGTTGAGGAATTCGTAGAAGCGCTTCTGCGCCACGAGATAGGCCAGGAAGCTCCAGGGGCTCGTCGGATTCACCGCCGTGACGAGGTCCTTGAGGAACGAGGTCTGCAGCGCGACGTCCGGGAGCATCATGCCCGGGTGCCAGTCGAAGGCTGGCGCCCGGTCGAAGAACAGCGCGTCGAGATCGTCGACCGCGTCGAGCTGCGCCGCGAGGCTCAGGTTGAACGGGCCGATGCCGATACCGGCGAGGTCGAGCGGGCGGTCCGTCATGATGCGCGGGATCCTGCCTGTATGCCTGTCCGGATGTCGTTCGCGATGCCGGCCTCATCCAGCGCGGCGGCTTCTGCGCGATGGAGCGGGTTGATCAGCGGGCTGCCGAGCCGCGGCACCGGTCGCAGGTTGGAGTCGCCGTAGCCGAGGCTGAGCCGCACGCGGTTGATGCAGATCCGCGGCACGGTCGGCGCGAACAGCTCGAACTGGCGGAACCGGTCGGCGAGGTCGGGGTGCCGGGCCTGATAACGGCGCAGAGCCCGCGCGAGTGCGCCGTAGAAGGCAATCTCGGGCAGCCCGTCGCTGCGCAGGAGCGCGTCCGAGACGAAGCGCAGCAGGCTGGCGAAGTGGCCGGTCTGCAGGTGCTGCAGCAGATGCGCCGCCGGCCGCTGCAGCAGGGTCTCCCGCACCCCCGCCGGCAGGTCTGCGGCCTCGGGGAAGTCCTGGTCCACGAGGTCGGCGTCGCCCTGAAAGTCCTTCAGCGCCACGCCGCAGGGCACGCCGTCCTCCAGGATCAGCGTCACGTTCTGGCCATGGGCGATGAAGCCGACGCCGTAGCGGCTGAGAAAATGGTAGAGCGGCACCGCGACGTGATCGAACAGCCGTTCCAGCCACGCCTCCGGGTCGAGGCCGGAGCGGGCGATCAGGCCGGAGATCAGCGGACGGCCCGAGGCATCCGCCTTCAGGAGCGCGCCCATCATCATCGCCGAGCGGCCGGGTTCGAGGAAGCCAGCGATGCCCTCCCGCCAGATCACCCCGAGCATCTCGCGGTACTGGTAGGGCGCGTCCGCGATCCGCTCGTAGACGGGGTGGGGATAGAAGGCGCCGGCCCGCTCGCGCAGGATCACCGTGCCGGCGAGCGCCGGGTCCCGCGCGGCCTTGTCCGCGAGCCAGGCCGAGAAGGCCGGGCCGATCGCCATGTACTTGCCCGGCACCCCGCGCCAGGCCGAAGTGTTGAGGATCGTGAGCGCGAGCTTCACGTCGAGGCGCCCGTCCGCGTCCGCGCAGGCGAGCGTCCGCAGCGATTGCTGGGGCCGGTAGGCGCGGCCGAAGATCCCGAGGGGGACGAGGCGCCGGGCCGCGATCTCGCCCGCGAAGTGCAGCGCGATCTTGTTGTCCCACTGCCAGGGATGGACCGGCAGGAGCAGGTGGGTCGCGGGATCGACGCCCTGCGCGGCGCAGGCCGCCTCCAGCCGGGCGCGCTCGAGCCCGTCAAGGCAATCGGCCACGAGGTCGGCCTCGGCGAGGCCGGGCTCCAGGCTGAGACGGCAGGCGGTGCGGTCCGCCGCGGCCCAGAACAACCGGATCTCGGGCTGGAATTCCGGTGCGTAGGCCGCGAAATCGGCCAGCCCCCAGCCGATCCGCCCCTTGCTCGCGGGCGCCTTCGGGTGGCCGTCGAGATAGGCCTGCAGGACGCGGTCGCTCAAGGCGAGGAAATCCGGCCCGGTCATGTCCCGGCCGATCGTGGCGATGCGGGCGTCGGCCGCGAGCGTGCTCAGCACCTCTCCGGCATAGGTGCAGAGGGTGGCGGGCTCGATCGCGAGCGTCCGGCTCGCATCCACGAGGAAACCCGCCGCGTCGCCGGCCGGGCTGACGACGGCGTCCGCGATGCGGAACAGGCTGGCCGGATCGATCGCGAGGTTGCCCCAGATCCGGCGCTCGGCGGCGAAGCGGTAGGCGATCCCGCCCTCGAGGCGCAGCAGCCACTGCGTGCCGTCCCGGTCGGTCGGCTCCGGCGCGAACGCTTCCTCGAAGGCGAGTTCGGCGATCGTCTTGGCGATGAGCGCGCGGTTGAGATCGAGCCAGAGCGGCGCCGTCACCGCCGCGCCGCCCGGCAGCGGGCCGGCGCTCACAACGGCACCTCGCGGAAGAAGCGCGCGCGCTCGCAGCAGACCAGGGCCGCCCGCTTATGGGGGAAGTCGAACTCCTTCAGCGTCTCGTAGGCGGCATCCGTGCAGTAGCTCAGCATCTTGCGGTGTGTGGCCCGCGGCTCGCCCATGATCCGGCGGGTGCGGGGCTCGTCCAGGAACAGGTAGTGCGTGACCGCCGTGAACCAGGCCAGCGTCTTCGGCCGTCCCAGGTGCTCGACATTGCCGATCAGCCCGTGCCAGCCGCGGTCGAAATCCTCGGCGTCGTAATAGGGCCCGAGCCGATCCTCCTTGGCCCAGTAGAACTCGAAATAGCCGACCGGCACGTCGTCGAAGCTGCCGATCACCCCGAACAGGTGCGGGTCGGCCTCCTGGTCGGCGAGGTAGCGGTCCAGCTCCGCCTCGCTCTGCGCGAGCTCCCAGTAATAGGCGACGCGCTTCTGGTTCATCCAGCCGTGGAACAGGGCGAGGTCGTGCCGCCGGTCGATGGCGCGAAACGACAGGGTCGTGCCGAGATGCGGCAGCCAGCGCCGGTAGAACGGACCGTTCGGCTGCGGCGGGCGCAGGGGCGGCAGGCGATCCTGCGGTCCGACCTGGGAGCGGATCAGCGGGTAGGCCGCCCGCGTCCCGGCGGTCAGCCACAGCAGGGGGAGTTGGTAGAACAGGGCGCGCTCCACGATCGCGTCGGGCGCCTCCGAAACCGCCTCGACCTCCGCCGCGAGGCCGAGCAGGGCCGGTGCGCCACCGAGCCCGGCGACGCGCAGCCTTCGCGCATCCGGGCAGCGCTGGAACGCGGCCTCGATCAGGGCCGCCACGAGGGGCGCGTCGGCGGGATGGCGCCCCGCGGCGCCGGTCAGGGCGAGGACGGCTTCGTCCGAGCCGGAGCGCAGCTCCGCCTCGGCGATCGGATCGCCAGCGCGCGCGGCGCGCAGCCGAGCCGTGTGGGCGCCGCGCGGCAGGCTCTCGACCGTCAGATCCTCGCCGGCGACGGGCCAGTGGCGGCTCGTCCCGGTCCAGCCGTCCAGTGGTGCTGTCCTGGAGACGGTATCGATGCGGGCGCGCAGGGTCATGGCCGGACCTCCGCGCCGGCGGCCGGGTCCACGAGCGGGTTCGGAAGATCCACGTAGCTCGCCAGGGGATCGGTCACGTCGGTGTTCTCGTTGATGTTGCGAAAGCAGATCATGAAGTTGCCCTTGCTCCCGAGGGCCGGGGCGTCGAGCAGCAGGCGCAGGCAGGTCCTGTCCCGGAGGTCCTTTTCGGCGAGCGCCTCGACGCAACGGCGCAAGGCCCGGGTGAGGACCTGCTCCGGCGCCAGCCCGGCAATGCCGATCGCCCCGATGACGGCGAAGACGCTGTTGACCACGAGGTAGTAGGCCATGATCCGCGCGGCCTCCGCGGAGGTGAGGAGGTGCCCGGCCTCAAGGTCGAGCCCGGGCGCGGCCTCGCGGAGCGTTGGCAGGAATTCGCGCACGAAGCCGGTGCCCTGGCAGTCGCGGAAGAAGGTCTCGACCGGCCAGCCATCCGCCAGCCCGAGGACGAGGTTCTGCTGGTGCGCGCCGAACAAGAGGCCCAGCGTGCACTGGATCTCAAGGATCGGCCCGACGGTGACGGCGAGGAAGCGCTCGAACCAGCGCAGGGCCACGGCCTCGACGGGGCCCGCCCCGGATGCGCGCTCCCGCTCGGCGATGCGCAGGATCGTGTCGGCCAGCGCGCTGCCCCGCCCGTCGGGATAGAGCTCGCAGAGGGCGGCCAGCACGGCGGCCGGCCGCTCCTCCGCCCCGCGGAACGGGTTGTCGCGCAGCGCCACGATCGTCTGCGGCAGCAGCGCTCCATCGGCCCCGCGGAGCGCGAGATAGGCCGGCTCGCCGAGGACGCGGAAGCTCGGCCAGCGCGCGGCGATCTCCGCGCCGACCGGGCCGCGCAGCACAGCGTCGACCACGAGGCCGCGCTTGCACTCGATGTCCTTGATGAGGCGCAGCGAGTTGGTCAGCCTGAGGCTCAACGAGTGCTTGAGCATGAAGCGCGCCTGCGGCGCGTAGAGGCTGCGCAGGGATGTGGTCGCGTACCAGAACGCGCCGGCATGACCGTGGTCGCGCAGGCGTCCGGCGCGGAACAGGGCGTCGATCTCGGGATCGAGCGCGAGGCGGGCCGCCTGCCACGGATGCATCGGCAGGAGCACGCGGCCCTCGCTCGCGGCGCGGATTTTTGGATCGAAGGCGGGGTCCTCCGCGGCGAGGCCCGCGCAGAGGTCGGCGGCGCTTTCCGACCGCGCGGAGCCCTGGACGACCGCCTCCGGCTCGGCCGACCACCAGCGCAGGGGAAAGCCCCGTCCGTATTCCGGCGCGAAGGCGCGCGAATCCGCGAGGGTGAACTCGTCCCGGCTGCGCGGGGTCGGGTGCACCGAATGGCCGAAGCGGAGCGCCCGCTCGGCTTCGCGGAAGCTGGGGTCGCGCCTCAGGAAGATGCCGGGCGCGGGGGCGTGGGCGAGAATATCCTCGACGGTCGCGAGGCTCTGGAAAAGCCGACGCAGGAAGGTCGGCGCCGCCTGCGGGGCGGCCGGCCCGACGATGGCCGGCTCGTTGGCGACGGCGGCGGCGAACTCGGCGAAGGCGATGATGCGGGGCGGCTGGCCGGCGCGCCGCTCACGGAACGGCAGCCGGAACACGTGCTGGCCGACGGACGAGACATGGGTGAGCGCGATCTCGACCACCGAGGCCCGGCCCGGCAGCGGGACGCGCAACAGGGAAAGCCCCGGATCGCCCTCGCTCGCCCCGGCAGGCACCAGGGTCCAGCCGGCCCATTCCCGCATCAGGCTGTTGAGGAAGCTGCGCGCCGATATCTGGCAAGCAACGTCGGCACATGAGATGTCGGGTTCGATCATTCGACTTTCTTCATCGCGCAAGAGATCGCATAAACAACGATGATGTACGGCGCAATGCCGAAGACATACTATGGAATTATTTTAACATTGCGACGCGATGATTGCCAGCCCCGCGATCGGCCGGATAGGATCCGCCGGCTTATGGAGGGGACATGGTTCCGATCGACGTGCAGGCTCCCGGGTCTGGGGCGGCCGGGCGGCTATCGCTCGCCGCGGCCTCGGTGGGGTTCGGACAGTCGGCGGTGCTCGCCCTGGTGCCCGTGATGGCCGAGCGCACGGGGCTCGATGCACCCGCGATCGGGGCCGTCGCCTTCGCGGGGGCGGTCGCGTTCCTGGTCTGCGCCCCCGCCTGGGGGCGTTGGGGGACCGGCTGGCGCCTGCGCCGGCTGTTCGCGGCGCTCGCCGCCTTGATGGCGCTGGGTCACGGCCTGTTCGCCCTCGCCCTCGCGGGGCCGGCCCTGCCCGCCGCGGCGGCCGTAGCGCTGCTCGTCGCGTCGCGGATCGCCTACGGGGCGGGCGCGGCCGGGGTGATGCCACACGCCCAGGCCGCCCTCGTGGCGGCGGTGTCGGAGGCGGCGCGCCCGGCGGCGCTCGGCCGGCTCGGCGCCGGGCTGTCGGCGGGGCGCATCCTCGGCTCGCTGGTGACGACCGTCGGGATCTTCGGGACGGCCGCGCCTTTGATTGCGCTGGCGGCGAGCCCGTTGCTGCTGCTGGCCGCCCCCGACCTTGTCGGCCGCCCCAAGGCCAAGCCGGCCGAAGCGCGCCGCGATGGCGTCCTGCGCGCGGCCGCGCCGCTCATGGGAATTGGCTTCGCCCTTACGCTCGGTCTCGGTCAGATCCAGATCGTGCTCGGCCTGTTCCTGCAGCAACGCTTCGGCCTCGATGCGGCGGGTGCCGCGGGGCTGGCCGGCGCGACCTTCGCCCTCGTCGCGGTGACGATGATCCTGACGCAGCTGCTCCTGGTGCCGCGCCTCGGCCCGAACCTGCGGCGCAATCTCGGCCTCGGGCTCGCGGGCTTCGCGGTGGGCACCGGTTTGATCGCCTGTGCGCCCGGAGCCTGGCTCGCCGTGCTCGGGGCTGTCCTGGCGGGCGCCGGCATCGCCCTGGCGACCCCGCACTACACCGCCGCCCTGGTCGCCCGGGTGCCTGTGCAGGCTCAGGCCGCGGCCGCCGGCTGGCTCGCGAGCGTCCACGTGCTCGGCCAGGGGATCGGCGCCCTGTGCGGCGGCGCGGCGTTCCGGATCGCGCCCGCGCTGCCGTTCTGGACCTGCGCGGCCCTGGGGCTCGCCCTGATCGCCGCCGCGGCGCGGCTTCGGCCGGACGATCCCCGTCATCCGGCCGCCTGACCGGCGCGGCCGGGCCTGAGCAGGCGGACGGTCGCCACGGTGGCGAGGCCGGAGAGCAGCGTCGCGAGACCGAACAGGGCGCCGTAGCCGAGGAGGTCGGCGAGCTTGCCCGAGATGAGCGCGCCGATGAGGTAGACCACGAGCTGTGCGCAGGCGAGGATCGTGAAGTCGGTGCCCGGCTGCTCCGCCGAGGAGACCGCCATGAACAGGCTGTAGAGCGCCACGATCTCCATGTAGCGGATCAGGGTCTGGAACCCGGCCGCGCCGAAGAGCGGTCCCAGGCCGACCACGGCCCCGAGGGCATGCGCCGCGAACAGGGCGAAGCACAGGGTCCGCATTCCGCCCAGCAGGCCGAGGGTCGCGGCCGTGCCGTAGCGGCGGACCAGCAGCGCCGCGATGCCGGAGCCGGCGAGCCCCGCCGTCATCGCCGAGACGCCGGACAGGTAGCCGATCTGGTCGAGGGGCACGCCCGCATCGACGAGGTAGGCCCCCTCCATCGCCTTCACCAGCCCCTCGCTCACCCGGTAGGTGAGCGCGACCCAGAGGATCGTGCGCACCTCCGGCCGTCGCAGGAACGCCCGGATCGAGGGGCGCGGCGCGGCGGCGCCGGTCTCGGGCGCCCCCTCGCGCATGGCGAAGGCGGCAAACAGCGGCGGAACCGAGAAGGCGGCCGCGGTCAGCAGCATGCCGGCCCAGCCGACATGGTGGTAGAGGACGAGGCTCAGCGTACCGCCGACCACCACCCCGAGGGCGACCGAGCCGCCCTGTATGGCGTTGCCGACGGCGCGATCCTCCGGTCGCAGCCGTTTCACGGCGTAGCCGTCGGTGGCGATGTCCTGCGTCGCGATCAGCAGCGCGGCGAGGAAGCCGATCCCGATGATCCCGGGCACGTTGGTCGGGCCGAGCGGCAGCATCGCGAGGATGCAGCCGATCACGCCGATCTGGGTCAGCACCACCCAGCCCGCCCGGTGGGCGCGCGCAAAGGGCCGCACCCGGTCGATCAGCGGCGCCCAGAGAAATTTCAGGACGAGGGGCAGGAACAGGAGGCTCAGGTAGCCGATCGCCGCCCGGGATACGCCGGACTCGCGCATGATCGGCGGCAGCGCTGCGGCGATCAGGTAGGAGGGGATCGCCTGCGCCATGTAGAGGGCGGCGAGCACCGCGAAGAGCGACATCCGCTCGCGGCGGCCTGCGGCCGGAACGGCCACGGCGGTGGGGACCGAGGGGGCGGCGCTCATGCCAGGTAGGTCCGGACAGTGGTCCGCGCGGCGGCCTCGTCGGGCGCGATCGCAATCGGGAAGGTCCAGAGCCGGCGGAACACATCGGCGCTCGCCTCCTCGAAGCCCGGCCGCACGATCACGAGGCCGCGGCAGCGCCGGTCGAGATCGGCGCGGGTGCGCTTGAACCAGACGGCCTGGGCCCGCTCGGCGGCGGCCGAGAGCTTGCCGATGCCGCCGAGCACCAGGATCAGGGCGAACGGCGCGGACCGAGCCCCGACCTGCTCCAGGGCGTCGAGATAGGCGGCCTCGTCGCCGGGCTCGGGCGGCCCGAGATAGCGCAGGACCATGAGGTCGCCGGTCTCTTCGAGGTCCACCATCCTCAGAAGGTCCGGCGATAGCCGACGGTGACGGTGCGCCCGAGCCCGTAGACGGTCAGGTTGCGCACCGAGGTCGCGGTCGGGTTCCAGTAGGCGCGGTCGAACAGGTTGTCGACGGAGGCGTAGAGCTCGCCCCCGGCGAGCGGCGCGCCGACCGCGGCGTTCACCGTGAACGCGTCCTTGAGGCGGTAGCGGGTGCCGACGAGGTCGATGCGGGCGTCGCGGCCGCTGAAGCCCTCGCCCTCCACCCGGAGCGAGACGCCGTTCGCGAACAGGTAGGTCCCCGAGACCGTGCCGTGGAAGGGCGCGCCGATGCGGTTGTTCGGGAGGTAGCTGTCGAGACGACCGTCCTTGTTGGTGTCGTAGCGGCCCTCGCGGTAGCCGAGCACGGTGCCGAGGCTCAGCTGCTCGGTGACCTGCGCGTTCCCGGTGAACTCGACGCCGTAGATCATCTCCTTCTGCTGGCTCAGCCGGTTGGTGAGGGGGTCGAAGGTCGTGCCGTCGTCGGAGGTCGAGACGAACCCGCCGAGGCTGCCGGAGAAGATCCCGCTCCGCCCGCGGATGCCGAAATCATAGGAGTTCACGATCTGGGCCTGCGGGGCGATGCTGGAATACGCGATGGTGGTGCCCGCCGGCAGGCAGAACGGACGGGTGATCGGGCAGGCATATGCCAGCGACAGGCCGGCCCGCCGCGTGAAGGCGCCGATATCGGCGAGCGCATAGCCCTGGCTGAACCCGCCGTAGAGATCGATGCCCGGTAGGAGGTTGAAGGTCGCCCCCGCGTTGAAGGTCGGGGCCGAGTAGGAGAATTTGCCGCCGGTGACGTTGAGGGCCGGCAGCACGAAGGTCGAGTAGCCCAGCGCGTTGCGGGCCGCGCTCGCCGCGAAGGTCGTCGGCCGGGTGAAGCCCGCCACGTCGAGGTCGAAGTGCTCGTAGCGCATGCCGGCGCGCACGGTCAGCCGCTCGCCGATGGGCAGCTGGAGCAGGGCAAAGCCGGCATAGCTGTTCTGCTGCAGAGGCGTGAACACGTCAGAGCCGTCCCGCGCCCGCTGGCGGGTGGATTCGGTGATCACGTCGGAGCCCCAGGTCAGCTTCATCCCGGGCAGGAGTGCGCTGAGGTCCGTATCGAGAGTGAGGTTGACGCCGCCGCGCTCGGTCGCGAGCGCGGTCTGGTTGGCGAGGCTCGTGGGCGCGGTCGGATTGAACGAGTAGGTGACGAACGGGTTCGCCGGATAGGCGAACTGCGTATAATTGAAGCGCTTGTTAATGTCGTTGTAGAATCCGAGGATCGAGAGGCTGCCGAGCGGCGTATCCCGGTCCGTATAGCGCAGGTAGAGCGAGCGCGTATCCTCGGCGACCGGCAGGCCGATATAGGGCTGCGCGTAGTTCGGCCGGGCGAAGGCCCCGCTGTAATCGGTCAGGTAGCGCGGATCCTGGTTGAGCAGGATCTGGGTGAGGCCGAACTCGACGCGCTTGGCGAGGTCGAGGTCGTAGCCGAGCCGCAGGTTGATGTTGCCGAGCTGGAAGCGGTCGCCGCCGCCCTGGCCGAGCTGGCCGTCCGAGGGCAGTTCCCGGCCCTTGCCGTCATAGGTGCGGGTGGCGAATCGGCCGGAGCCGGTGAAGGCGTAATCGACGCCGTCCGGCACCTTGCCGGTCACGCTGATCGAGGTTTCGGGCGCGACGCCGTGGACCGGATCGGCCGTGAAGGTCCGGATCGCCGTGTTCACGGTGACGATCGGGGCCCCGTCCGTCGGGCGCCGGGTGATGAAGTTGACAGTGCCGCCGGTGGCGCCCGCGCTGTAGAGGCTGGAGGCGCCGGCCACCACCTCGATCCGCTCCACCGAATTCAGGTCGATCAGGTTGAGGATGCGCGAGACGTCGCGCAGCGGCGTGTTCACCGGCACGCCGTCGATCAGGACGAGCAGATTGCGGCCCCGGAAGCTCTCGGAGGCGCTGGAGATCGTCCCGTTCGGCACCGAGAAGCCCGGCACCAGCTTCGAGAGCACCGCCGAGGGGTTCGGGGTCAGGGCGAGCTGCTGGCGGATCTGGTCGCGATCGACGACCTGGACGCTCTGCGGCACGTCCTCGATCCGGCGCGGCGCGCGGGTGGCCGTTACGGAAATCTCGTCCAGGGCGACGGCGGGGGCCGCCGTCTCGGCCCGAGCCGCGCCGGCCAGGGCCGTCCCCGCACCGAGGATCGCGACGAGACGAAGCGTACGCATGATTGTCAGACCCACCCCTGCGCGTCCGCGTTGGAACGCCGTCCGAACCTGCCGAACCCTCTCTCGCGCGTAGAACGCACAAGAGGATCGCTCGACGTCCAGTTTAAAACTTGTCTAATTTAATATCAGATCGCTTTCGGATGCCGGGACGCCCAGTCGAAGACGGAACAACTCTCGACATCGCCATGGGGCTCTAGCATGGTGATCTCAGATCAGCTTGGACTCTGGCGCGATCGCGTGCGGACTGCTGCGCAGCCACACGGTGATCGGGGGGGCGATGATGGAACAACCATGCTCGGCACCGCGATGACCGCGCCGCCGCGCTCCGCATCCGGTGATGCGGCAGGGGGCGCGGTCCCGCGGACGGTCGAAGGCCCCGATTCCATCCCGTTCCGGGGTCGGACGGCGATCCGCCTCGTCCCGGATCTCGGCATCGCCTCGGTGTTCGAGCCGTCCCGGCGCTGGCGCGACGAGGGTCCGGGCGAACGCCTGCTGCTGGTGCGGCCCGCGGTCGGACGCCTCCAGGTGACCTTGGGGGGCCGCAGCGTCGCCTGCTGCTCCCGGGACGCGCTGCTTGTCGCCGCGAGCCGGGGCGCGGTCTTCGACGCGCTGGGCGTCGACCGGATCGACCTCCTGGCGATCGAGCGGGATCGGCTGACCGGCCCGCTCGCCGCGCTGGAGACCGGGCTTGTCCGGCGGATCGGCCGGGACCATCCCGGCCTGCAGACCCTGACCGTCTACGGGGCGAGCCTCCTGCGGGGGCTGATCCCGGTCGGCTCCGCCGGCATCGCGGACCTCGTCCGCGCGCATCTCGCCGAGCTCCTCGCCTTCACGGTGCGCGAGCCGGCCCCCGTGACGGTCTCGCCCGGCCTGAGCCGGCGCGATCTGCGGATCCAGGCGCTGAAGGCCGAGGTCGAGCAGCGCCTCGGCCGGCCGGACCTGAGCCTGGAGGCGGTCGCGCAGGCGCAGCAGATCTCCAGCCGGCAAGTCCAGGCGATGTTCCAGGCGGAGGGCGAGACCTTCTCCGGCTTCGTCCTCGGCCGCCGCCTCGACCGGGCGATGCAGCGCCTCACCGATATCGAGGACGCCCGGCCCGTCAGCGCCATCGCCTTCGATGTCGGGTTCGGCGACCTGTCCTACTTCAACCGCACCTTCCGCAAGCGCTTCGGCCTGACGCCCTCAGATGTCCGCCGGTCGGGCAGAGCCGCCGAGTGAGAAAAGTTTGAACTGCCGGAACGACCGCGTTGGCGGGCGCGCGGTGCATGGGCAGCGAGAAGCTTCTCGGAGCCTGTTTGACCGCGATCCGTCCGGTGCGTCGAGCTTCACGGTCTCGACACCCAAGTCACGACCCCGGCGCAGACGCGCCGCGGGCCCCCTCAAAAGCGCAGCTGCATGCATGCGGTCCCGGCATGCGAGCGGAGGTTGCCTCCGATCTGGCCCCGATACTCGCCGGTCACCGCGATGCCGTCGCCGAGGCTGATCTGGAAGCCCAGCCCTGCAATCATCGCAGCGTCGGTGACTCGCCGGCCTTCAGATGACGATCCTCGCCCTCGGGACCGCCGAGGGAAACATGCGAATTCAGGCGCCCGAGGTGTTCGAAGACGTGCTCGAAGGCGCGGGTGACCGCCTCGTCGAAGGAGCCGTCGCGCTGGCCCTGTGAAGCTCTCAGGGCGCGGAGGAGGTCCTGGTGTTTCTCGTGGTCGCTCGACATATCGTTCCTCCTACTGATCCTAGCGCCAGCGAGGGGCCAAGCACTGGTGTCGGCATCGGTTCCTGCCGCAGACCTGTGGCTAACGTTTTGCTGATGCCGCGACCGTGTTCTTCGCGATCCAGACCGCGAGCGGGCGATCACCGAGCAGTTCGCGGGCGACCAGTGCGAAGGCGATGCATTCCTCGCCTTCGACTTCGTCTTCGGCCGCTTTGGCGGTCCATGCGAGAAGCTCGGCCCAGCGCGCCCGCCGCGCGGGAATGATATCGCTCAGGACGGCCTCCTCGCGCTGCTTTTTGGTGCCGGGCGTGGCGTCGCTCGGCTCGAACCACGATTGAAGGAACGCGTATTCCTTCGGCCACAGCTTCGAAGCGGCGAGCGCCGCCGCGACGGCCTGCGCCGACTGCCGTTCGGCGGGGACATCGGCGAGCAGTGCCGCGATGAGCGTTTCCGTGTCCAACCGATCCGATCGGATTTGGCCGGCGCTCACAGCCTCGAGAAGTCGATGCGGCGTCGCCGATCGATCCGGCGATTCAGAGATCGGACCAATCAGTTTTTGCTCCCGTGGCGCCAGCCCGAGACGATCTTCCTTGTGAACGCCCGGTCGCCGATCC
Source organism: Methylobacterium sp. J-072 (assembly GCF_022829425.1). Taxonomy (NCBI): domain Bacteria; kingdom Pseudomonadati; phylum Pseudomonadota; class Alphaproteobacteria; order Hyphomicrobiales; family Methylobacteriaceae; genus Methylobacterium; species Methylobacterium sp. J-072. Next base: position 53,418 of record NZ_JAKSYK010000096.1, read on the forward strand.
CCACCGCTCCGCAGAAGGAAATGTTTGCTGGGATGGTCGAGCGGGTGACCGTCCATAATCCCGACACCGGCCCATCAGCCCCGAAGCGAGCCGACCCGATCGCTCGCGCCAGGCACATGAGCCGGCTAAGCGCGGTCGTTACGCGCCAAACGGGCCACAGGGGAGGTTAGGCCGTGACACCCTGATCCGATACCAAGGGTGACGGACCGGGATGTATCAACGACGGCCGGTGACGGGCGTCCAAGCCACCTGCTCGAGACCGGGAGGGTCGGGCCGAGCAGGTCAGCGGACGCGCGGCAGGATATGCTCGGCGAACCGGCGCATCTCGGCCTCGAAGGGCTGGAACTGCAGCATGAACAGGTCGATGCCGGCCTCGTGGAAGGCGCGGATCCGGGCCGCCACGGTCTCGTAGCTGCCGACCAGACCGGCCGCGGTGCCGCCGTTGGTGCCGACGTGGCGGGTCGCCGCCGCGTCAACCTTGGCGAACATGACGCTCGCCGTGTCGGTCCGGGCACGGGTATCGGCGCGCAACGCAGCGTCGCGCTGTGCCAGGGCGAGGAGGCGGGCGTGCTCGGCCTGCGCCCCCGCGTCGGTCTCGCGGGCGATGACGAAGGCTGAGAGCCCGTAGCGCAGGAGCCCGTTGGCCGCTGGCCGGCGGGCCACGTCGCCGATCAGCCCGCGGACATCCTTGACCGGCTGGCCGTTGATGAACCAGACATCGGCGTGGTCCGCCGCCAGCGCCCGGGCCGGCTCTGATTCACCGCCCAGATAGATTTTTGGCCGCGGCCGATAGGTGCCGGCGGGGCGAAGCTGGTACTCCTCGACCTGGAAATGCGCGCCCGAAAAGGTGACGCGCTCGCCGCGCATCAGGCGGTCCACCAAGCCGATCCACTCGCGCCCGTAGGCGTAGCGGTCGTCATGGGCGGGGAACGGCAGGCCGGCCCGCTCGAACTCGGCCCGGTTCCAGGCATTCACGAGGTTCAGGGCGAAGCGGCCGCCGCTGACGTGTTCGATCTGCAGCGCCATCTTGGCGAGCACCACCGGGTGGTAGAGCCCCGGCTTGATCGCGGCGATGATCTCGATCCGCGTCGTCAGCGCCGCCAGGGCGGATGCGGCGGTCCAGGCTTCGAGCTGGTCGCGGCTCGCGTCGTAGGGGTTCATCGTATGCTGGGCGACCAGCACCGAGTCGAAGCCCAGGGCCTCTGCCTCAAGGACAAGGGCGCGGTTGCGCTCCCAGCTCGCGTCGTCCGGCTCGTCGGGATCGTGATGGGCGGCGCGGGAGCCGTGGACGGCGGCCCAGATGCCGAAACGGGGTGCGTCGGCCATCGCCTCAGCCCCTCACCGCCGGCGGCGTCCAGATCCGGACGTCGGTGGCGTCGATCCGGCGCGGGATCAGCTTGGCTTCGAGGAAGGTGTCGGCGATCGCCTGCTGCTCGCCGAGCTGCGCCCGCTCCACCGGCTCCACCACATAGGTACGCCGGGCATTGGCTGCGGCCACGACGGCGGGCGGCAGGTCGCCCCAGACGGGGGTGAGCAGCGCCACCGCCGCGTCCGGATTGGCCTTCACCCACTGGCCCGCCTCGACCAACGCCTGATACACCGTGGCGACCACCTCCGGATGCGCGGCGACGAAGCTGTCATTGACCAAGTAATAGCGGTGGTAGCTCGTCAGCCCGGTTCCGTCCGCGATGGTGCGCACCGGGCGCTTGGCTTCGGCGAAAGCCAGAAACGGGTCCCAGATTGACCAGGCATCGAGGCTGCCTCGCTCGAACGCTGCGGCACCCTCCGGCGCCTGAAGATAGGCCGGTCGGATGTCGTCGAAGCGCAGGCCCGCGCGCTTCAAGGCCGCGGCCAGCACGTAGTGGCTCCCGGAGCCCGGCGCGACGCCCACCGTGCGGCCCTTGAGGTCGGCGACCGTGCGGATCGGCGAATCCGCCGGTACGATGATCGCTTCGGCGGCCGGCGCACCGCGCTCGCGGGCGTAGAAGGTCAGGGGTGCCCGCGCAGACTGGGTGAAGATCGGCACCGCGTCGGCGACGTCGGCATGGATATCGACCGCCCCGGCATTCATCGGCTCGGTGACGCTGGTGAACAGGTGCCAGGTCGGCGTGAACCCGAGGGGCGCCAGGCGCTCGGCCAGGGTGCCCTTCACCTTCAGGACCGTGAACAGCACCGAGGAACGCTGCATGCTGATCTTCACCTCGCGCGCCGCCGCATGCACGGCCGGCGACGCGAAGGGCAGCGCCGCAGCGCCGAGGCCAGCCATGAGGAGCGTCCGGCGGGACGGGGACCGTCCTGCGGGCGTGTCGTCGGTCATCGTGGTCTCCGGCTCGGTGGGCGCCCATCCGCATGCGTGCGGGAGCCGACGATCCCCGGTTCGTCGGCTCCTGGACTGGGCGACCACTATTGAAGCCCGCATACGGGGGATCGATCAATGAAACAGAGTTCCGAATTCAGCGCGGATCGAAAGGCAATTCTTCTTCAGCGACGACGCAAAACAGCACAGAGCCTTTGGCGATCGGGGAATCACACTATGTCGAGTGACGCTCCGCCGACTCGAAGGTCGGCCACATGCCAGCCTTGGCTAAAAAATCGATCTCCATAACGCGGGATTTCAGAAAAATCGTTCTATGGAGCCGGGGAACTATGTACCCGCCTTTCCTTGACCCCTCTCGGCGCCGACCGTCATACAGATCGCTTCCGTAAGACCCGAAGCCGTCGCGGACCGCTCGGTCCCGATCGAGGAGCACCCATAGGCTGTGACCAACCTGCCGCCGTCCCGCGATCCCGCCAGCCCACCCCTCATCCGGTTCGAGAACGTCTCGAAGACCTATCCGGCGCGGAAGGGCGCCGCGCAGGTGGCGGCGCTCTCGGGCATCGACCTCGCCGTCCCGGCCGGCACGATCCTCGGGGTGATCGGACGCTCGGGGGCGGGCAAGTCGACGCTGATCCGGCTGATCAACGGCCTGGAGCGCCCGAGCGCCGGCCGGGTCGTGGTCGGCGACGCGGAGGTGTCGAGCCTGCCGGAGCGGAAGCTGCGGACGGTGCGCGCCCGGGTCGGCATGATCTTCCAGCACTTCAATCTGCTGTCCTCGCGGAATGTTGCGGACAATGTCGCCCTGCCGCTGGAACTCGCGGGCTGGAAACGCGCGGCGATCCGCGACCGGGTGGCGGAACTGCTCGCGCTGGTGGGCCTGGAGGCCCAGGCCGGCCGCTACCCGGCGGAACTGTCGGGCGGCCAGAAGCAGCGCGTCGGCATCGCACGCGCGCTCGCCACCGAGCCGGACGTGCTGCTCTCCGACGAAGCCACCTCGGCCCTCGACCCGGAAACCACCCGGTCGATCCTGGCGCTCCTGAAACGGATCAACCGCGATCTCGGCCTGACCATCGTGCTCATCACCCACGAGATGTCGGTGATCCGCGCGGTGGCGGACGAGGTGGCGGTGATCGACCACGGCGCGATCGTCGAGCGCGGCTCGGTCTATGACGTTTTCACCCGGCCGCAGGCCGAGGTCACGCGCAGCCTGCTCGCCGGCGAAGTCGGGCTCGACCTGCCGGCCGGCCTCGCGGAGCGGATCTCCGCCGATCCGCGCCCCGGCGGCGTGCCGGTGCTGCGCCTGTCGCTGCGGGGCCCGCAGGCCGATACGGCGATTCTCGCGCGGCTCGCCCGCGAGACCGGGATCGAGGCCGCGATCCTCGCCGGCGCGGTGGACGAGATCGGCGGCCAGCGCTTCGGCTCCCTCGCGGTCGGCCTGTCCCCGGGGCCGGACGTCACCGCCCGAGCCCAAGCCTATCTGGCCGCGCTCGACATACCGGCCGACCTCCTCGGCTACCTCCCGCCGGCTCAGGACGTCGCTCGGGAGGCCGCCCGTGTCGCCTGAACTCATCAACCTCCTGGTCCAGGCCACCCTCGACACGCTGACCATGGTGGCGCTCGCCGCCGTCATCGGCACCGTGCTCGGCCTGCCGCTCGGGGTGTTTCTGGCGACCAGCCAGCGGGGCGAATTGCTGGCGGCGCCCGCGCTCAACGCCGCCCTCGGCGTGATCGTCAACGCGACGCGCTCGACGCCCTTCATAATCCTGGTCGTGGCGATCATCCCGTTCACCCGCCTGGTGGCCGGCACCTCGATCGGGACCTACGCCGCCAGCGTGCCGCTGACGGTGGCGGCGGCACCCTATATCGCTCGGCTGGTGGAGTCGGCGATCCGCGAGGTCGATCAAGGCCTGGTCGAGGCCGCCCGAGCCTTCGGGGCGAGCCCGTCGCAGATCATCCGCAAGGTGCTGATCCCAGAGGCGCTGCCCGCCATCGTCATGGGGCTCACCCTCGCCGTCGTGTCGCTGATCGGCTACTCCGCCATGGCCGGCGCGGTCGGCGGCGGCGGCCTCGGCGATCTCGGCATCCGCTACGGCTATCAGCGCTTCCGGCCCGAGATGATGCTCGCTGTCGTGGTCGTGCTGATCGTGCTCGTGCAGATGTTCCAGACCGCGGGCGAGCGCCTGGCACGAGGCCTCAACCGCCGCCATCGCCGGAGTTGATCCGCACACGTTCGCCCCTGAATCGCGAGATCGTCCACCATGTGGCGTACCCTGGTGCTTGCCGCCCTCCTCGTCCTGCCTGGTACCGGGCACGCGGAGGCGTTGAGACGCGTCCGCATCGGCGCAACACCGGGCCCGCATGGACAGATCCTTGAAGCGGTCAAACCCGTCGCGGCGCGCAACGGCCTCGACCTGAAAATCATCGAGTTCTCGGATTACGTGGTGCCGAACGAGGCGCTCTCGGCTGGCGAGATCGAAGCGAACTCGTTCCAGAATCAGCCTTTCCTCGACAATCAGAAGGCCGATCGCGGCTACAGAATTGTCGGCGTTGCCACCACCGTGAACTTCCCGCTCGGCATCTATTCGAAGCGGCACAAGAGCTTCGATGCGGTGCCGACCGGCGGGACGGTGGCGATCCAGAACGATCCGACCAATGGCGGCCGCTCGCTGCTGCTTCTGCAGGACAAGGGCGTGATCAAGCTGAAGCCCGGCACCGGGTTCAAGCCGACGGTTGCCGACATCGTTGAGAATCCGCGCAAGCTCCGCTTCATTGAGGTCGATGCCGCGCAGACGCCCCGGGCGCTCGACGATGTCGACGCCGCCGCGGTGAACACCAACTTCGCCACGCCGGCCGGTCTCAAGCCCTCGGACGCGATCCTCAAGGAGGAGCCGAAGGGCCCCTACGTGAACCTCCTGGCGGTCCGCGAGGCCGACCGCGACCAGCCCTGGGTCAAGGCGCTGGTGGAAAGCTACCGGAGTCCGGAGGTGAAGGCCTTCATCGACACGACATATGGCAGCACGGTGCTGACGAGCTGGTAGCGGGCGCTACCACACCGGCATGAAGAATCCCCGGACCGTGGTCTCGATAGGGGACATACGCCGACGCGGCCGAGGCGGACTCGGTAAGGGCGCGCGTTCCTGCAGGACAGGAAGCGCACGTGTGTCTAGGCATGCTTCTAACCAGGAGTGCTGTTTCCTGCCGAACTTGAATCGAGAAAAGCTTATCCAACTTGTCGTTCTTAAAGAGATCACCGTTCTAAATCGATCGATAACGGTCGTTTTTGCGGATCGGACGCTTGTGAACACACGGCGACTTGGCGAATCCATAGGTCTCGCGCCGAACGCCTCTGGGTCCCCGGCGGCGACGGTCTGGATGGGATGCTCAAGGCAATGTCGCAGAGGGATGCGGGTTGGGGCGCTGGCCCGAGCGAGCGCTACGAGGAGCTGGCCGACCGCTTCCGGCCCGTCTTCGCGGAGATCCGCGCCACGGCGGTCGAGCGCGATCGCACGCATGGCCTGCCCCATGCCGAGATCGGCTGGCTGAAGGAGGCCGGCTTCACCACGTTGCGGTTGCCGGTCGAGGCGGGGGGCCACGGCGCCAGCCTGCCCGAGCTGTTCAATCTGCTGACCGAGCTGTCGCAGGCCGATTCCAACGTCACCAACGCCCTTCGGGCCCATTTCGGCTTCACCGAGGACGTGCTCGGCTCGACCGCGCCGGACTGGCGTGCGCGTTGGATCGCGAAGATCGCCGCCGGCGAGACGGTGGGCAGCGGCGTCTCCGAAACCGGGGCCGCCAAAGTCGGCCAGTTCGACACGGTCGTGCGCCGCCGGGGCGCCGACCGGGTCGTGTCGGGCAAAAAGTTCTACACCACCGGGTCGCTGTTCGCGGACTACATCCACCTCTCGGCCGATGACGAGGACGGCACCACGATCGTGGCGGCCGTGCCGACCGGGGCGCCGGGCGTCGCCATCGTCGACGATTGGGACGGGTTCGGCCAGGCGCTCACCGCGAGCGGCACGATCCGGTTCGACGACGTCGTCCTGTCGCCCGACCTGATCAAGCCCGATCCGGCCCGTTTCCCCTACGCGATGGCGTTCTTCCAGCTCGTCCATCTCGCGACGCTCGCCGGGATCGGGCGCGCCGCGGCCGAGGATGTCGGGCGCCTGGTGGCCGAGCGGACCCGCATCTACAGCCACGGCAATGCCGGGCGGACCGCCGACGATCCGCAGATCCTGGCCGTGGTCGGCCGGGTGCGCGGTAACGCCTACGCGGCCGGCGCCGTGGCGCTGAAGGCAGCCGAGGCCTTGCAGCGGGTCTACGTGCTGCATCGCGACGGGGGCGGCCAGGGAACCGATGCCGAGGCGGAGCGCGCCATCGCCCTGGCCGATGTCGAGGTCAACCAGGCGGTCACCGTGGTCACGAACCTGGTGCTGGAGGCGACCACCATCCTGTTCGATGCGCTGGGCGCCTCCGCGGTGAAGCAGGGGCTCGGCCTCGACCGCTACTGGCGTAACGCCCGCACCATCGCCTCGCACAATCCCCGGATCTACCGGGACCGGATCGTCGGCGCCTTCGCGGTGAACGGCACGGAGCCGCCGCGGCAGTATCGCGTCGGCACGGCCTGAGGGACGCGAGGATGCCGCGTCGTCACGACCGCATGCGCCTCGGGGCGTTCCTGTATCCCGGCGGCCACCACGTCGCGGCGTGGCGCCATCCGTCGTCGCAGGCCGATGCCGGGATCAACGCCGCCCATTACCGGCAGCTCGCCCGGACGGCCGAGGCCGCGAAGTTCGACCTGATCTTTCTGGCCGACGGGGTCAGCATCCGCGGCGACGATCTCGACGCCCTGAGCCGCACCGCGATCCGCTATGTCGGGCAATTCGAGCCGCTGACCCTGCTGTCGCATCTCGCGGCGGTGACCGAGCGGATCGGCCTCGTGGCCACCGCATCGACCACCTACAACGAGCCGTTCCACGTGGCGCGCAAGTTCGCCTCCCTGGACCATCTGAGCGAGGGCCGCGCGGGCTGGAACCTCGTCACCTCGGCCGATCCGCGCGAGGCCTGGAATTTCAGCCGCGAGAGCCACCTCGCCCATGCCAACCGCTACGCCCGGGCGGAGGAGTTCGTGGACGTGGTCCGCGGCCTCTGGGATTCCTACGAGGACGACGCCTTCGTGCGCGATCGGGAGGCCGGCCGGTTCTTCGACCCGGACAAGCTGCACCTGCTCGCCCATGAGGGCGCCCATTTCTCGGTGCGCGGGCCGCTCAACGTGCCGCGGCCGCCCCAGGGACACCCCGTGGTGGTGCAGGCCGGCTCTTCCGAGGCCGGGAAGGCGCTGGCCGCCCGCACGGCCGAGGTGATCTTCACCGCGCAGGATTCGCTGGACGATGCGGTCGCGTTCTACGCCGACGTGAAAGGCCGGATGGCCCGGCACGGCCGCGACCCCGACCATCTCAAGATCATGCCCGGCGCCTTCCCGGTGGTCGGCCGCACGGAGGACGAGGCCCGGGAAAAATTCGCCGCCCTGCAGGCGCTGATCCATCCGGTGGTCGGCCGTTCGCTCCTGGAGCAGCTCACCGGCGCCGATCTCTCGGCCTACCCGGACGACGCGCCCATGCCGGACCTGCCCGAGACCAATGGCGGCAAGAGCCGGCAGGACCTGTTCCTGCGGCTCGCGCGGCGGGAGGGGCTGACGATCCGCGAGCTGTATCTGCGCGCGGCGGGCGCCCGGGGCCACTGGGTCCTGGTCGGGACACCGGTCCAGATCGCCGATGCGCTTCAGGAGCGCTTCGAAGCCTACGGCGCCGACGGCTTCAACATCATGCCGCCGACCCTTCCGGGCGGCCTCGACGATTTCGTGGCGCTGGTCCTTCCCGAATTGCGCCGCCGCGGCTTGTTCCGGGAAGACTACAACGGGAACACCCTGCGCGCGCATCTCGGCCTACCCCGGCCCGAATTCCAGCCGCGCCATCGGCCGATGTAAGGATTCGAGACCGTGCAGGACCCTGCTGCGGTCGGCTGGCGTGGCCGTTGGAGCGGCAGATTCCATATTGATCCACCGTTACATCCCTATTTCGATTGTGCGCATCCGAGGACAGTAACTCGAATCCTTCGCAATTTCGGCCGATGAGATATTGATAGAATTACTCATGGGCGGAGTACAAATTTGAAGAATTCTTCCCTGATCAAGTCTCCGTCCCGACTGCTGTCGCCGATGAGGATGTGTCTCGACCCGGTCGCCCAACCGATGCCATGAGGGCGATTCATTCTCGGATCCGCGCCGAGCGAGCGAATATCTTTCTTTATACGACAGAAAGTTAAGAAAATGCTTTCGTTGACTCGGCTGCGAGTCAATTGAATATTCAAGTTGTTGATCCCTCGACGGATCATTCACCGAAATTGAGGACGCATGACATGCTCGGCCGCGAGGCCGGGCCGCTTCGTGCGTCGATCCAGCCCTGCCGTGCGATTGCGCGGACCGGAGACTTCCGATGACCGACGATCCGTCACATCCGGGACCCACAGGATCGGGCCGGATGCCCTCGCGCCGCCTGCTGCTGCGGGCCGGTGCCGCCGCGATGGCCGCGCCCTTCGGCCTCGGCATGGGCGCGGGCCAGGCCTGGGCGCCCGGGCCGGGCGCGCCGTTCGATCACGGCCCGCTCTGCCGGCCGGCCGCAGCTGAGGCCGCTGTGGGGCCGCTCCGGCCGGTCAAGCTGGCCTGGAACGCCACCGCGATCTGCACCGCCGCTGCGCCGGTCGCCAAGGAACAGGGCATCTTCGCCAAGCACGGTCTCGACGTCGAATTCGTCAATTTCGGCGGTGCCACCGAGGCCCTGCTGGAAGCCATAGCCACCGGCAAGGCCGATGCCGGGATCGGCATGGCCCTGCGTTGGCTCAAGCCCCTGGAACAGGGCTTCGACGTCAGGATCACCGCCGGCCTGCATGGCGGCTGCCTCAGGCTGCTGGCCGACAAATCCAGCGGGATCACGGACATCGCGTCCCTCAAGGGCAAGACCATCGCGATCAGCGATCAGGCGAGCCCGGCCAAGAATTTCTTCAGCCTGCAGCTGGCCAAGGCCGGGATCGACCCCGATAGCGGCGTCGAGTGGCGGCAATACCCGGTCGATCTGCTGAATCTGGCGGTGGAGAAGGGCGAGGCCCAGGCCCTGGCCGATGGCGACCCGCGGACCTGGATCTGGCTCAAGGACCCGCGCTTCACCGAGATCTCGACCAACCTTGCGGGGGAATATGCCGACCGCTCGTGCTGCGTGGTCGCGGTCCGCGGCAGCCTGTTGCGCAACGACCGGGCGGTCGCCGCGTCGCTCACCCGGGCGATCCTGGAGGGCGGGCATGCCGTCCACGAGAACCCGGAGGCGGCCGCAAGGGCGTTCTCCGGCTACGGCGGCAAGGGCTCGATCGAGGATCTCGCCGCGATGCTGCGCAGCCAGCATCACGGCGACAGCCCGGTCGGCGGCCGGCTCAAGCAGCAGCTCGCCCTCTACGGCGATGAATTGAAGCTCGTGAACGTCCTGAAGCGCTCGACCGACACGGCGAAGTTCGCCGAGCGGATCTACGCCGACGTCCTGAGCTGAGGAGCCTCATGTCCGGAAGCATCACCGCGGGCACGGCGCTGCGAACCGCCGCCGTACCGACGCGTCTGTCCTATCCGCCCTGGCGTGTGCTGGCGGCCGGGATCGTCTGGCTCGTGCTCGCCGGACTCACCCTGCAGTTGCCCGAGGCGGGCGACTTCCCGAGGACGGCCGTGTTCGCCCAGGGATCGGCAGCGATCGGCCTGGCTGTGCTGCCGCTGGGTCTGCTCGCCGGCCGGCTCGGGACCTTCGGGACACGGCTCCGGCACTGGAGCCCGTGGCTCGCCGTCATCGCCCTTGTCCTGCTGACCTGGGAACTCGTCACGGCGAAGTTCGACCTGCTACCGATGCCGTTCTTCCCGCCGCCCCAGGCGATCCTGGAGGTCTTCCTCGACGATTGGCCGAAACTCGGCGGCAGCACGCTGAACTCGCTGATCCTGTTGGCCGGCGGCTATGCCTTCGGGGCGGGGATCGGCTTCGTGCTCGGTGTCGCCATCGGGAGCTCGAAGGCGGTGGGCTACTGGGCGCATCCGGTGCTGCGCTTCGTCGGCCCGCTCCCCGCGACCGCGTGGCTGCCCCTGGCCTTCTTCGTGTTCCCGTCCTCGTGGTCGGCGAGCACCTTCCTGGTCGCGCTGGCCACCGGCTTCCCGGTCACGGTGCTGACTTGGTCCGGGGTCGCCGGCGTCAACAAGGCCTATTTCGACGTGGCGCGGACGCTCGGCGCCTCGCGCAGCTTCCTGATCCTGCGGGTGGCCATCCCGGCGGCGCTGCCGCACGTCTTCGTCGGCCTGTTCATGGGGCTCGGCGGCTCCTTTGCGGTGCTGGTGGTGGCCGAGATGCTCGGCGTGAAATCGGGCCTCGGCTGGTACCTGCAATGGGCCCAGGGCTGGGCAGCCTACGCCAACATGTACGCCGCGCTGATCGTGATGGCGCTGATGTGCTCGTCGCTGATCACATTGCTGTTTCGCCTGCGCGACCGTCTGCTCGCCTGGCAGAAGGGGCTGGTGCAATGGTAGCCGCGACGCAGGAACGGCCGGCGGCCCAGTCCGTCGGTGCCAGCCTGAACGTGGAGGCGGTCAGTCACGCCTTCGACATCCGCGGTACGCCCTTGCCGGTGCTGGATCGGGTCGGCCTCGCCGTCGAGCCGGGCGGGTTCGTGGCTCTGCTCGGCCCTTCCGGCTGCGGCAAGTCCACCCTGCTGCGGCTGGTCGCCGGCCTGGAGCCGCCGGACCAGGGCCTCATCACGGTCGACGGTGATCTGGTGGAGGGGCCGGACCCGTCCCGGCTGCTCGTCTTCCAGGATCCGACCCTGTACCCGTGGCGCACCGTGCGCGGGAATGTGGCCCTGGGGCTTGAAGCCCAGGGCGTCGGCCGCGCGGCTCGGGCGGCGCGCATCGATCAGGCGCTGGGACTCGTCGGTCTCGCTGGCTTCGCGGATGCCTACCCGCACCAGCTCTCCGGCGGCATGGCGCAGCGGGCGGCTTTGGCCCGGGCGCTGGTCAACGAGCCGCGCCTGCTGCTCCTGGACGAACCATTGGGCAAGCTCGACGCCCTGACCCGGCTCGCTATGCAAGCCGAGATCCTGCGGCTCTGGCAGGAGAAGCGCTTCACGGCCGTGCTCGTCACCCACGATGTCGAGGAGGCGTTGATCCTGGCCGAGCGCGTGATCGTGCTGGGCGACCGCCCGGCCGCGATCCGGGCCGAACTCCCGGTCGACGCCCCCTATCCGCGCCACCGTGACGATCCCGACCTCGTCCGGCTGCGCCGGACGATCCTGGAAATCCTCGGCCAGACCACCTGAGCGCACGAATCCCTGCGGCGCGCGGCGTTGCGGATCCCAAACTCCGGGCCGCGCGCTGCGAACCTGTGCGTGCACGCCTTCCCCAAAACTTCGCCCGAACTAGGTTCCGCTCATGCGCTCCTCACGCCGATCCCTCCTGGCCGCCGGCCTCGCCCTGATCTCCGCGATCGGCCTGTTCGCGCCTGCGGCCCGGGCCGAGGATCCGAAGGAGATCCGCCTGGATTGGGCGACCTACAATCCGGTCGGCCTCCTCCTGAAGGAGAAGGGGTTTCTGGAGGAAGCCCTCAAGCCGAAGGGCATCCGGGTGCGTTGGGTCCAGTCGCTCGGCTCCAACAAGGCGCTCGAATTCCTGAATGCCGGCGCGATCGATATCGGCTCGGCCGCCGGTGCGGCCGCTTTGGTCGCGCGGATCAACGGCAATCCGATCAACGCGGTCTACGCCTTCTCGCGTCCCGAATGGACGGCGTTGGTCACCCGTAAGGAGACCGGCATCGCCAAGCCCGCCGACCTGAAGGGCAAGCGCGTCGCCGTCACCCGCGGCACCGACCCGCACATCTTCCTCATCCGCGCGCTCCAGGGCGCGGGCCTGACCGAGAAGGATGCGAAGCTCGTCCTGCTGCAGCATCCGGACGGCCGAACGGCCCTCGACCGCGGCGATGTCGACGCCTGGGCCGGCCTCGATCCGTTGATGGCGGCGGCCGAGATCGAGAACGGCGACGTCCTGTTCCACCGCGACCCGGCGGCCAACACCTGGGGCCTGCTCGACGTGCGCGAGGACTTCGCCAAGGCCCATCCCGATCTGGTCCGCACGGTGATCGCCGCCTACGAGCAGGCGCGCGCCTACGCGCTGGCGAACCCGCAGGCCCTCTCGGCGGCCTTGGTCGCCGCGACCAAGCTGCCCGAACCCGTGATCGCCCGCCAGCTCGAGCGTACCGACCTGTCCCAGCCGACGATCGGGCCGGCACAGGCCGAATCGATCAAGGCCGCCGGCCTGGCCCTGCAACAAGCCGGCGTGATCCCCGCCGCCACGGATGTCACCGCGGCGGTCGACGGCCTGCTCGATTCCGGCTTCAACCCCGTCGCGACGCGTTGAGAACCGGGGCGCTGATGCGGCAGGGCGGCCGCGTCGGTCTCGGGCTCGTCCTGCCGCTGGCCTTGGCGATCGGCTGGGAGATCGCGGTCGATACCGGCCTGGTCTCCGGCCGCCTGCTGCCGCCCCCGAGCCGGATCGGCGCGACGCTGCTGGACCTGGCGACCTCGGGTGACCTCCTCATGCATGTCGAGGCGACGCTGATCCGGGTCGGCCTCGGATTCCTCTGGGGGGCCGCCGCCGGGATCCTGGCGGGGGCGCTGGTCGCGACGCTTCCGACCCTGCGCTGGCTCCTCGATCCGACCTTGCAGGCCCTGCGGGCCGTGCCGTCGCTGGCCTGGGTCCCGTTGTTCATCCTGTGGTTCGGGATCCTTGAGACGCCGAAGGTGCTGCTGATCGCCGTGGGGGTGTTCTTCCCGGTCTATGTCGGGGTCTCCGGCGCGATCGCCTCGGTGGACCGCAAGCTCGTCGAGGTCGGGCGTATCTTCCGGCTGTCGCGGTTCGCCCTGGCTTGGCGGATCCTCCTGCCCGCGGTGCTGCCGGCGACCCTGGTCGGGTTGCGCACGGGGCTCGGCCTCGGCTTCCTGTTCGTGGTGGCGGCGGAGTTGATGGGCGCCTCGGAGGGCCTCGGTTATCTGCTGGTCGACGGCCAGCAATTCAGCAAGCCCGATCAGATCGTCGCCGCCATCATCACCTTCGCGCTCGCCGGCAAGCTGGCCGACATGGTCCTGGTGACGCTGACCCGACCCTTGACGCGCTGGCAGGATACCGCCCGGGAGAGCCTGTGACGGGCGCAAGCGTGCGCCTGGCGCGAGACCCATCAATGCAACCGCTCACGCAAGACACCCCCGTGCTCATCGTCGACGATCTTTCGAAGACCTACGCGGACGGCACGCAGGCGCTGGCCGGAATCAGCCTGTCGGTGCGGCCGGGCGAGATCGTCGCGCTCATCGGCGGCTCGGGCTGCGGAAAGACGACCTTGCTGCGGCTGATCGCGGGCCTCGACCACGCGAGCCGCGGCACCGTGCAGGTCGATGGTGAGACGATCCGCGAGCCGCATCCGCATGTCGGCGTCGTCTTCCAGGAGGCGCGGCTCCTGCCCTGGCTGGATGTCGCGGGCAATGTCGGCTTCGGTCTCGCCGGGCTCCCCCGGTCCGAGCGCCGGGCGCGGGTCGCCCGGGCGCTGGAGCGGATCGGTCTGGCCGAGCATGGCGGCCGCTGGCCGCGGGAGCTGTCCGGAGGGCAGCAGCAACGCGTCGCCATTGCCCGGGCGTTCGTGACCAATCCCCGCGTGCTGCTCTTGGACGAGCCGTTCTCGGCGCTCGACGCCTTCACCCGCAGGGATCTGCACGATCAGCTCCTGAGCCTGTGGGGCGAGACGAAGCCGACGATTCTGCTCGTCACCCACGATGTCGGCGAGGCGGTGACGCTGGCCGATCGGGTGGTGGTGATGCGCCCGCGGCCGGGCCGGCTCGATGAGACCATCGACATCGGCCTCGCCCGCCCGCGCGACCCCGTCGCAGCCCATCATGAGGGGGCGGTGCGCCTGGTGATGGCCGCCCTCGACCGCTCCCTGCGGCCGGCCGCAACCCAGCAGCCCATTGCCCCCGAGACCCGTGCCGCGTGGTGGTAGGGTCTCTTCCCGAAACCCTCGCCAAACCCCTCGTCCTGGATGACACGATGCCCATCTCCCGCCGAAGCCTGATCGCCGGTCTCGCCGCCGCCGCGCTCCTCGCACCGCAGCGCGCCGCCCGGGCGGCCGCGACCCTTCGCATCGGCTACCAGCGCTCCTCGACGCTGATCGCGCTGCTGCGCCAGAACGGCAATCTGGAGCGGGCGCTGGCGCCGCTCGGCACCGGGCTGTCCTGGCACGAATTCACCAGCGGGCTTCCGATCATGGAAGCGCTCAATGCCGGGCAGATCGACGTTTCGGCCGACGTGGCCGACACCGTTCCGATCTTCGCGCAGGCCGCCGGCGCCCGGATCACCTACCTTGCCCAGGAAGCGCCCTCGCCGGACGCGCAGGCGATCCTCGTGCCCGAGACCTCGCCCGCCAAGACGGTCGCGGACCTTCGTGGAAAGCGGGTCGCCGTCACCAAGGGCGCCGGGAGCCACTACCTGCTGCTGGCGGCCCTCACGGAGGCCGGCCTCACCTTCAAGGACATCGTTCCGGCCTACCTGACCCCCGCCGACGGCCGGGCCGCGCTCACCAGCGGAGGGGTCGAGGCCTGGGTCGCCTGGGATCCGTTCCTCTCCGCCGCCCAGCAGCAATCGGGCGCCCGGGTCCTGCGCGACGGCGCCGGGCTGTCGCTGTACACGCGCTACTATCTCGCGGCCGATCCGTATGTGGCCGCCAACGGCCCGGTTCTCGCCGCCCTGTTCGGCCAGCTCGCCGAGACCGGCGCCTGGGTGAAGGCGCAGCCGGCCGAGGCGGCGGCCCTTCTCGCGCCCCTGTGGAAGATCGAGCCGGAGGTGATCCTGCGGGCGAATGCGCGCCGCAGCTACCGGGTGGAGCCGGTGACGCGGGCGGGCCTGTCCGAGCAGCAGAAGATCGCCGACGCGTTCAAGGCCGAAGGGCTGCTGCCCCGCCCCGTGGACGCAAGCGCTCTTGGCATCTGGGCGCCGCCGGCGCGCTGAAACCCGAGGAGCCTCTCAAAAACGCCCTCCGCACATTGTGTGCAGAGGGCCAGCGCCCGGTGATCGGGCGTTTTGTGCAGTGCTCTAAGCGCGGGGCACGCCCAAGACCTTTCGGCTCTCCTCCGCCAGAACCGCGTGACGCACCGCTTCTGGCCCGACGGTTGGCGTCTCCTGGGCCGCCTTCGCGATGAGCGCCTTGAATCGCTTCTTGTCCCAGGACCGCGAGCGCAGGCTTTTCAGCACGGCCTCGAGCACGACCTGCACGGCGCGCGACCGCTGCCGCTCGCGCAGGAGTTCGGCGGCCAGCAGCGGATCGCGGAACTGGGCCGCGCCGAGCGGCACGACGAGGACCGCGTTCTCGGCCAGGGCCGGATCCTCCTCGACGGTCGCCGTCAAACCGTCGGCACCCTTCCGCCGGTTGAGGATCTTCGTCGCTTCGTTCAGCAGGATGTGGTGCTGGATGGGGGCCAGCGCATTCGCCGGAACGTCCTGGCCCGCCAGCGCGATCTGCTGCCGGAAGCGGCGGCGGTTCAGGCCGAACCGGCCCAGGTTGGCCTGCACGGCCGAGAGAACCCGTCGCAGGGCTTGCGTGCGATACTCGGCTTTCAAAAGCCGATCACGGAGGAGAGCCGCCGACTCGCCCAGCGGTCCGTTCGGCAGCTGGCGCGCCTGCTCGGCGAGTTCAACGATCACGCGCTGCATCAGGGCGGTGCGTTCACGCCGGGCCTCGTCGGCGGTGAGGCGCGGCGCGCCCTTGCGAAGCCAGACGAAGAATTCCGTCGCGTGCCGCTCCTGAAGCTCATCGACCTGCAGGTCCAGATAGCCGAGCAGCGACAATTCCAGGATCATCAGACTGAAGCTCGACGGCACGAACACCCAGGCATGTGCGTCGGTGTAATCCGGACGCGTCACGGCGGCGTGCCATTGCGGTGCGTCGGTCACGGGATTGGCCGGCTCGACCGGCCGAATGTCGTCGGCGGCCCAGGCCCCGACCCCGCCCGATTTCAAAGCCATGTTCAGGGCGTAATCGATATGCGTCCGCAGCGTGTGCCGGTCTCGCCGCTCCAGGAAGGCTGTGACCGCGTCGGCGGTGGCGGAGAGCGAGCGGTAGAAGTCAAAGCACTTGCGCTTGTCCGGCACGGCCAGGATCACGACGCCATCCGGCCTCAGCAACGTCTCTGCGGCACGCAGGAACGTGACGATGTCGGTCGTGTGCTCGATGACGTGGCTGGCGATGAAAGCGTCGAACGTCCCGTGCTGATCGGTCGGGACCGCATCCGCCAGGGAACCGCCGGTCCAGACGATGTCGACCGCCTCGATCCGGTCTATCGTCTGGTCATGGTATTTCTGGAGCAACTCCTCACGCGAGGCGTGATCGACCACAATTGTGTTCCAACCGTCCCGCTTCGGGGCAAGGGGATTGAAGCTGGGGCCGATCTCGATGATCCGCGCGTCTTTGTTCAGGGATCGCAGAAGTTGCTGCGCTCGCTCCATATCCAGCTTAGCTCCTAATTAGCGTCCCGCCGCGTACGATAGCGGCGGATTATCAAACTGCCGTCGCGAAGGAAAATGTCTGGTGGAGAAAAGGCCGCTCGCCGTCGTCACCATGGCGTTCAACGAAAAAACGATGTTGCCGCTCTGGTTGAGGCATTACGAACGGCAGGTCGGGGCCGAGAATTGCTACGTCCTCGATCATGGCTCCGACGATGGCTCGACCGTCGGGATCAACGCGAACCTGATCCGCCTTCCGAGAATGCCCCTCGACGAATGGGAGCGCGTGAACACGATCCGCGATTTCTGCGCTTCGTTGTTCATCGGGTTCAAGGGCGTGCTCTTCGCCGATGCCGATGAACTGATCGTCGTCGATCCGGATGTGGCGCCGTCGCTGGCGCACTACATTGCGGCCCGTGACGTGCCGGCGGTGCTCGACCTGTTCGGTTCCGATGTCCGTCATGTCGAGGGTGAAGCGCCGATTGATCTGCAAAGCCCCGTCTCGCTTCAGAGACGGTATGTCCGCCCGATATCGACACTCTGCAAGGCGACGCTGATCTCAAAGCGCACAGATTGGCATATCGGTTTTCATTGTGTCGTCCACGATCACCGGCCGAAATTCGGCGACCTGTTTCTGTTTCACTTGGCCCATTGCGATAACGACATTTTGTTCGAGCGTCAGAAGAAACGCAATTCCGCTGCACCGGTCGGCATCCCGGATTCGCATCATGCCATCGCGCCGACGACGTTTCTCGACCATATCAAGTCGGACATCGCAGGACTTGCGCACAGACGCGTCGAGTTGCGTCCCGGCGAAGATCTCTTCGAAACAACGAAGAGGATATTTGCCGACGCAATCGAGCGCAAGAGTTGGGCACAGGCGGCGGATCTCTGGCAATTGCCGAACCGCTTCGTCGGATTGTTCTGATGAACCTGAGTACCGGCCCGATCGGACGTTTCGGTTTCACGGCCGCGCCGAGAAATTTGACGGCTGGGCGGGAGGTGCGTAGCAGCATGCCCGACGCGAACCTTCGCAAGCCGCCGCTTCGGCCGATCGCGCCGGCCCGCGTATCACGATCCATCGAAGCTGCGCTGGAGGGGCCGCATTTCTGACCTCGGCCTTCTGGGCGCGCTTCGCTCTTCCGATTTTTGGGCCGAGCGCGTCGCGAATCTCGCCCACGCGGCCCTGATCGCCGAGCTCGAAACCTGGCCGAAGCCCGGCCTTGTCAGCCCGATCGATTCGGGCAGCCATCAGGACATGGATGCCGGCACCTTGCGCCGCAGCGCGGCGGCGATCCGACCCTATTTCGCCGACCTCGTCGCCGCCGGAGAATGCGGCACCGGAATGGCCGAGCTTCGGGCGATCGGCCTGAGGGCCGAGGCGGCGATGCTGGCGGCGACCGGCGGCGTCAACGCCCATCGCGGCGCCATCTTCTCGCTCGGGCTGATCTGTGCCGGTGCGGGCGCGTCCGGGGCTGCACCCGCCGCGGCCGAAGAACGGGCCGAGGCCGTGGGGCGGCTATGGGGCGGGGCCATCGCCCAGGCGCCGACCTCTGCGGATAGCCATGGCGGCCGAGCCGCGCGCCGTTACGGCGTCGGGGGCGCCAGCGCGGAGGCCGCTGCCGGCTTTCCGACCGTCCGGGCCGTGGGCCTGCCGGCACTGCGTCTCGGCCGGGTGTGGGTGCCGGACGATCCTGAGGCGGCCCGGGTGCAATGTTTCTTCGCGCTGCTGGCTGTCGTGGACGACACCAACCTGCTCCACCGCGGCGGGCCGGATGGGCTGGACCGGGCGCAGGCCGCGGCGGCAGGCTTCCTCGAAGCCGGCGGGATCGCGGCGCCGGATTGGCGGGACCGCGCCGTTGCGATCCATCGCAGCTTCGTGGCGGCGCGCCTGAGCCCCGGCGGCTGCGCCGATCTGCTCGCCACGACGCTGTTCCTCGAAGCGCTGTCCGAATCCGCGTGACGCGTGCTGCACCGTTCGGCCGCATGGGAACAAGCGCGGCCGCTTCCTACATCGGCTTCGTCTTCCGCCACGCCCCGGCCAGCCTCGTGTCCCTGATCAGGTTCGCGCTCCTCGCGCTCGTTCTTCTCTTCCTCGTGCCGGTCGCGGTCTCGGCGACGCTGTACTGGCTGCGCGCGGACGGTGACTGGCGCTCGGCCGACCGGTCCAGTGCCGGCCTCCTTCCGACCGAGACCCAACAGGCGGCGGTCGTCCGGATCTTCTCCGCCCGCACGGTGAGTTGGCGCGGCATCGTCGCGACCCACAGCTGGATCGTGATCAAGGGGGCCGGCGAGCGCCGCTACCGCCGCTACGACTACACGGCCTGGGGCCAGCCGATCTGGATCGACCGATTCGTGCCGGACGGCCGCTGGTTCGGGAACGCCCCCGAGACCGTGTTCGCAGCGGACGGGCCGGAGGCGCAGGCGATGCTGCCGCGCATCCGCAAGGCCGTGGCCGAGTACCGCTACGCCCGGCCCGGCGATTACGTGGTCTGGCCTGGGCCGAACTCGAACACCTTCGTGGCGGCCGTGATGGCCGCGGTTCCGGAGATGCGGGTGAGCCTGCCGGCAACGGCAATCGGCAAGGACTTTCCCTATGACGGACGATGGATCGGATGGACGCCCTCGGGCACCGGCATCCGGATCAATCTCGGCGGCTATCTCGGGCTGACGCTCGCCTGGGTCGAGGGTCTGGAGCTGAACCTGCTCGGTGGCGTGGCCGGGATCGACCTGCGCCGCCCGGGGATCAAGCTGCCGGCCATCGGGCGCGTGGGGATCTAGCGCATCATCCCGAAAGGTGGCCGCCGGCTTTCGGG